>CAZNGU010000505.1:0-2338 GCA_964572325.1 uncultured Methylomarinum sp. | reverse complement strand
CAAAGGTGAGAAAAAAGGTATTTATTGCACTGAGGGCTTCACGCAAAAAGCCCCCAAATTTGATAATGGTCAACGCATTATTACTCTGGCCACGCAAACAAAACATCAGTCCGAATATTCTGTGCAAATTACAGAGGCCATCACGCAAGGTAAATTAGCATTTGAGCGAGCGCAAACTATAAGCAAAAGTTTAGAGCGTCATAAGGTACTTGAAGATGAAGTGAAAGGATTAAAGGCTACCATCAAAGGCATTGAGGGTAAGCGTGATGAGCTGGTCGAAAGTGCGCGCGCGAAGATTAATAATAATGAAGCAAGAACAGTCATTATTGAACGTTTGCGACAGGTGCTAATGAATACCTATCAGACTTATTTACGAGCGGATCAGCGTGCTTGTATAAAAGCCATTGAGAATTTATGGAGTAAATATGCAGTAACGGCTAAGACCATTGAAGATGCTTGTGATGAAGCTTCTGAAAAATTGCAGGCGTTTATGGTGGAACTTGAATATGTCTGAGTGGACTTCAGACCAGTTAGGCAAATTGGTTTCTTTTCAAAAAGGGAAGAAAGTAGATACAAGTAAATTTAGGCTGGCAAATTATAGACGTTACCTAGGGGCTGGGTCACTAGCAGGAAGACATGATGGATACGCATCAATCCATTTGTCAGTTCAGGCAAATAGAAATGATGTTTTAATGCTTTGGGATGGTGAGAGAAGCGGTCTAGTTGGACATGTTTTGTCAGGAGTGGTTTCCTCCACTGTATCTAAACTAACACCAAATGAAAGTATAAAGGGCAGCTACTTATATTATTTTTTGGTTCAAAATTTTGAGTGGATTCAGAACAGAAGAACTGGTACGGGTGTACCTCATGTACCAAAAGACTTAAATAGAATACTAATTGTAAAGTATCCCAAGGATAAGTTACACCAACAAAAAGTAGTTGAAATTCTACAAACAATTGACAATGTTATAAAAAAAACCGAAGCACTAATTGAAAAATACCAGCAAATCAAAGCAGGTTTAATGCACGACCTGTTTACCCGTGGCATTGCCGCCGATGGCAAACTCCGCCCACCCAGAGAACAAGCGCCAGAGTTGTATCAAGAAACACCGATTGGATGGTTTCCGAATGACTGGAAAGTTGTTCCTCTAGGAGAAATGTCTAATATAGCATCTGGTGTTACTCTTAACTCGAAAATATCGACTGACCAAAAAATTCTAGTGCCTTATTTAAGAGTTGCAAATGTACAAGATGGGTTTTTAGATTTAAAAGAAGTTAAAGAAGTATTGGTTAGCCAGAGTGTGCTCTCTAACCTTCTTCTTCAGTCTGGTGATGTACTCATGAATGAAGGAGGTGACTTTGATAAATTAGGCAGAGGCACTGTATGGCAAGGAGAAGTTGAGCCGTGTATTCATCAAAATCATGTATTTCGAGTACGTACAGATAAGAATATTTTAAGCCCTTATTATTTGGCATACTGGTCTGAGTCTAATTACGGTAAAAAATATTTTTTAATTAGTTCTAAACAATCAACAAATCTTGCATCCATTAATTCAACGCAATTAAAAGCATATCCGATAGCTGTACCTTGTTTAGAAGAGCAGAAGAGAATAGAAGATAGAGTTAATTCTGTGAAATTAAAAATTAATTCATTGAATAAAGAGAGGAGTAAATTAAATAGCCAAAAATTTGGACTTATGGATGACCTTCTCACCGGTAAAGTTGAAGTGAAAATTCAAGAGCAAGAATTGGAAGTAATGGATGCCTAACCACTTCTCAAAACTCAATGCGGAAAATGCATATATCTGGCGAATCGTTCATCGAGATAATTTGCCATGGATACTTGATAACGGATTACATTGTAGCAATAGTACTATTCAGTCACCCAATTGGGTGAACATAGGTAATGAAGAGTTAATTGATAGGCGAAGTCGTAGAAACGTACCTTTACCACCTGGTGGTACACTTAGTGATTATGTGCCATTTTATTTCACGCCTTTTTCTCCCATGATGTATAACATTTATACGGGGATTGGTGGTGTAACTCAACGAGGTAATGATGAAATTATAATATTGGTTTCTGACTTACGCAGAGTACAGCAATTTGGCTCGGCATTTTTATTTACTGACGGTCATGCTTATCCGCCGGATACAAATTACTATAATGATCTAAGCCATTTATCAGAGATTGACTGGCCCTTGCTTCAAGCAAGAAATTTTAAGAGAAATATTGATGATCCAAAACAATTTGAGAGATATCAGGCTGAAGCCTTGATATATAAGCACTTACCCGTTTCATCGCTAATCGGTGTAATTTGTTATTCAGACGCGATAAAAT
>CAZNGU010000504.1:0-2341 GCA_964572325.1 uncultured Methylomarinum sp. | reverse complement strand
AGACGAATAAAAATCCTGCGCAATCCTGGTGGTTTATTTTTTGCGCGTTACCTAAAGCCTGTTCAGATACTATAATACACTAGAAAAGTTGCATACAAACTCTGGGTAAAGAATTGTTTATCTGCAGTCCTTACTCAGTTATAAAAACTTAAAAAACCCCTTTCCTGATCCAAAATATCTTTGGGTTGCTTAGGAGCACTCAATAAACAAGCGACTAGAGTTACGCTGGTTATTTATTGCGAGTTACCCTAATACTCACTTTCTATCTTTCCAGTAGTCTGGAAAACGATGAAGGTGCATTACAGCAATAATATAAATTTCATTATCATTTTCTTCTGAATACAAGATCCCGTATGGAAACCGTTTTACCAATGATCGCCTAATATCTCCCTCAATTACTGCCCATGCTTTTGGGAAAAAGATACAACGCTGAATTGTGCCGAAAACTTCAATTGCAAAATCATAACCAAGCCCTAGCTCTATTTCCTCATAATAATCAATTGCCTCGTTGAATTCTATTTCTGCCTCAGGATGAAATGCAAATTTCATCTTTCAAACTTTCCCCAAATTTTCTTAAACACCTGTTCTCCAGAGATGGGTTTAATTTTTCCTGATCTCAATTCCATCAGTCTTTTTTGTGCAACTTCATTCCACTGTTTATCAATTTCTGACTCGGGCTGATTCAAGCTCTGAAGTAAAGAGTCAACAACTAAAACTCGTTTTTCAATGGGGAGTGAAACAGCCTCTTCTATCAATTCTTGTGTGTTCATCTTATTCCCCTATACTTTAAGTAATTTTTTAGTTCATCTTCAGCACATGTTTTTTAGAATTCTTGCTGTTACGGAATATCAGTGGCTTTTCATCTTTCGATAATGCACAGCTTCTTGCCGAATCAATTGCATTTTCAATGACCTGATGCTCAGGTGATTTACTGCAAACAGGATCTGCATTATACATATCCCCTGTGAGTAAATAGGCCTGACAACGACAACCACCAAAATCCTTTTCTTTTTCATCACAACTACGACAAGGCTCTTTCATCCACTCATAGCCACGGAAAAAGTTGAACGCTTTTGACTCATTCCATATTTGCTCGATGCTGTAATCATTAACATTGGGGCAGTCCAGATCAGGCAGCTCTCTGGCAGAATGACAGGGCAAGGCAAGGCCATCCGGTGCGATAGTCAAAAAAGTAGTGCCCCAGCCATTCATACAAGCTTTGGGACGACTCTCATGAAAATCAGGGATAACATAATAGATTTTCATTTTACCAGCCACTTTTTCTTTATAGGCTTGTGCTATGATCTCTGCCTTTTCATATTGTTCCTGAGTGGGCATTAACTGGTCTCTGTTTTTATGTGCCCAGCCATAATACTGAGTATTAGCCAGCTCAACATAATCCGCGCCCAGCTCTTCAGCCATTTCCAGAATTTGCTGCATCTGGTGAATATTTTCACGGTGAATAACCACACAGAGCACCATGGGATAGCTATGCTTTTTAATTAAATGTGCAACAACTTTCTTATTCTCATAGGATTCAGTACCGGCAATATGGTCGTTAAGTTCTTGGCTGCTGGCCTGTATACTAAGTTGAATATGATCTAAGCCTGCTTCTTTGAGGCGAATAATTTTCTCTTCAGTTAAACCGTAACCAGAGGTGATCAAATTGGAGTAATAGCCTAATTGACGGGCGTGTTCAACCAGCTCAGGAAGGTCTTGTCGGGTTAACGGTTCTCCACCTGAAAAGCCTAACTGTACCGCGCCCATATTCCGCGCCTGGCTTAATACACGTTTCCAGTCTTCAGTAGAAATTTCAGCATTATGCTTGGAATAATCCAGGGGATTGGAGCAATACGGGCATTGCAACGGACATTTATAGGTCAGTTCTGCCAATAGCCAGCGAGGAGGTGTAATTTTAGGGTTGTTGGATCCAGCCATTTTTTAATGCCACTTCCAGGAAACTAATAATATCGTTTTTTAAACCGCTGGTAGAAAATTTTTCTTCTAAATCAGACACAATTTTGTCCAGCTTACGACTACCATCACATAATTTTAAAATTTCTGCCGAACTCTGGTTTAACTCTACCATGCCTTCTGGATAAAGAATAACATCCTTTTGTTGTGCTTCTTCCCATTGCAATCGATGCATGGACGAGAAGTTAATGCTTAGATCAGGATTTAAAGTCATATTACTATTTATTTACAACATTAAAATAAGGTGGCATCTCATTAACATAAGCCATGTAAATAGCATCTGCCATAGACCAGAGAACATTCAACTTGAATTGCAGAATTTCTACCATACGCTCTTGTTGCTCACGCGTTTTATACCAGTCCAGGG
>CAZNGU010000503.1:0-2347 GCA_964572325.1 uncultured Methylomarinum sp. | reverse complement strand
TTATCTTGTCCATTTCTTTTGTATCCCATAAAATCTCTTTCCCTGTTCTTTTCTTTATAGTTTTTTCCCATTTTTCCACTTTAGCTCGCAACTGCTCTTTAGTATATGGAAAATAATAAGCACCATCATTATCAAGGACTTCACCCTTTGGAAAGTCCCAAGTTTTCTGCTCTTTAAAATATGCCGCTAAGTCTTTTAATTTCTTTAATGGAGTACCCTTAAGCGGTTTACTTGTTTCCCCAGCATCATCTACCCACCACCCAGCAAGTAAACCTTTATTAACTAAAGCCCATTGTCCAGTACTTTTAAAGTATTGTTTAAACTCGTTTTTATGTATGGTGCAATCTTTAGCATAAACACCCGGTTGTAACGATGCAAATGCGCCGCCAATGTTAATCATTTTTAACGAGTCACCATCTTTGCATCCTTTTTTGGCTAATGGGTGAGGCTTCTTGTTTTTGGGATAATGCCAGATAGGAATAGTGCCTTTATAGGGCAATTTACCTTTTATACACGCATCAATTAATTGATCTTTAAAAGCCCGGTTAAGTTCTACTTGGCTCTTCGGGTCGCCCACCCCTCTTACAGGTGAACTTTTACCGTCAGATGTTAAAGGCCAGACAAAAATAGGAAAAAGCAAATCACTTATTTCTTCGATACTTAGATAGTCTGGAAAACGATATATTTCTTTAGCAGCAAGATAATCAGGCCAGTGCTTAATCCTTGCCCTATCAGCTAAAGGCATGTTGTCTATTATTTCTTTCTGCTTATCGGTACTAAATAGTTCTAAATTCAATAAAGCCATAAACACTCCATTAAGGTGCAGTCATTACTGAGAGGTATCAGGCAAGGTGGGTAATGAGTCCACCGATTCCCCCGCTAAAGGTAGCCTGATATTTAATTATACATCGAACTGGTTATATTTAACCGTTAAGCCTGTTTTCTAATGGGGATTACTGTAGCCCCGTTTTTTAGGCTATCTAAATAATCAGCCCAGGCTTGCATCATTTTTTTGCGCTCTTCCAGGTATTGCGCCCGATTATAAGCGGCTCTGACCTTGTTTCTTGATGTGTGGGCTGCTAATTGGCGTTCTATCGCATCAGGACTCCAGCCTTGCTCATTCAATAAAGTTGAAGCTGTGGTTCTAAAGCCATGAGCCGTCATAGTTTCTTTGTCATAGTCCATAGCCCTTAACGCCAGTCTTATCGTGTTATTGCTCATGGGGCGTTTATCACTTCTGGCACTTGGGAACACATATTGGCCGTGGCCCGTCAGCTTTTTAATATCCTCTAATACTTCAATAGCTTGCCTGGATAAAGGTACAATCTGCTCTGTTTCGGTTTTAGTCACAAAATAACGCCATTCTTTAGCGTTAATATCAATGTCTTTCCATTCCATTTGCCTTATTTCCCCTGGTCGGGCAAACAATAAAGGCGATATTATTAATGCGCACTTAACAACAAAAGTTCCAGAATAGTTATCAATATCCCTCATTAATTGCCCCACTTGACGCGGGTCTGTTATTGCGGCGCGGTGTTTTACTTTTATTGAGGGCAAAGCATCCATGACCGCTGGGCTGGGGTCATATTCCATTAATCCATGTGCAACGGCGTATTTAAAAACACGGTGGCAATGATTTAAAACCCTGTGGGCGGTTTCTACCGTTTGCCTTTTGGCGATGGGTAAAACAAGCTCCAGAACATCGGGAGCTTTAATATCGGCTATGGCTTTATTGCCCAAATAAGGGTAAACATGATTTTCTAGTCGTTTTGATACTTTATTGTATGTAGCAGGTACAACAGAGGCCTCAAAATCTTTTAACCAGCGTCGTGAAATATCAGCAAAGGAATTTTCTATAGGAACGCCATCTGCAGTACGCTGCTCGTCTTCAATTGCTTTTTTGACTACTTGTTTTTTATCTTTTCTTTCACTGGATGGGTCAACGCCTTCAGATAATTGTTTTTGACAGGCCTGAGCACTAACTCTGGCTTGTTTTAGGCTTACAACTGGATAAACACCCAATGAAATAGTTTTTCGTTTTCCGTGGAAGGCATAATTTAATCTCCAATACTTAGTACCATTGGGATTAATAAGAAGAGCTAAACCTTTTCCATCGTTAAGGCGGTAAGGTTTATCTTGTGGCTGACTGGCTTTAATTATCAAGTCAGACTTTATAAGGTCTCTGGCTATAAATGTAGTAACTTTTTGTAAAAGACAGGTTGATTTTAACAGTTACTGCAAAAGTTACTACGTTTTTTACTGGCTTTTATCGGATATTGCCGTACTTACTCGGAATGTAATAGGCATAAAAAAACCCTTGAACCTATATGATTCAAGGGTTTTAGGT
>CAZNGU010000502.1:0-2368 GCA_964572325.1 uncultured Methylomarinum sp. | reverse complement strand
TGGTATGCAGAAACAGCTCAAGAGGTTTGGGATGATATTTTGAATTGGTATCACAGCAAAGGAGAACTGTTATTTCCTGACTGTGGAAAATAGCCCTTTCATGATTCAGTTTCCTCATTCCCTGTATCAGGCGTTGTCATTACTAATTGCTTATTTAACCAGGGAAGGTTTCGACTATGGGTCAGGATGATTACTTCATCTTCTGTCTTAAAAACAAAATCAACATCGGGAATTATAAATTCTCTATTCCGGTATAGACATATCACCCGACACTCGTCGGGGAGTTGCACCGAATTCATGAATTCTTCATGTTCCTGATGAATAACAAAAGAAAAAACCCGCGCCTCCTCCTTGATGATGGCACTTAATGCCAGTAAATCCTGACCTTCAATCATGTCTGCCAAATAGCGGCCAATTGTTTGATCAGGAATAATCGTGTCATTTAAACCGAGTTCAATGCAAATATGTTCGAATTCCGGGTCTTCAATTTTAGTAATTACGCGTTTAAAACCTAACGAACGTCCAACCAGACTAGTGATAATGTTAACCTGGTCATTTCCGGTCAGACAAAACAAATAATCAACCTCTGTAGGGTTTGTTTCTCGAAGTATTGCTGGTTTGCTGCCATCACCATGAATGAGACCACAACTATACTCATTAGATAGCCCTTCGATTAATGCTTTGTCCTGTTCAATGATAATCACTTCGTGGCCTTTGTCTAATAAAGCCTGTACGGTCATTAATGCCAATGAGCCAGCACCAAGAAATACAGTTCTCATCATTTTTCTAATCTCCTGCCTAGCCATGTATTAGGGTATAAACAAACTACCAGGGCAATAATTTCCAGACGACCTGCTAACATATCAAAGCACAGTACAAGTTTTAGTAGGGGCTGTAAACTGGTTTGAGTAATACCCGAAGAAAGACCCACAGTGGCCGTTGCGGAAACAACTTCAAACAATGCATCTAAAGGTGGAAAACCCAAAGCGATAAAGGGTAACCAGGAGCCAATAATCAATGCGATAAACCAGCCCAGTAAAGTCAATACCCTGGAAATTTCTTCTACTGTAATTGTGTTATTCGCAAGTTGAGCATCATAAACCGCATGTTCTGCCATTGCAGGCCGTTTCAGGGAAAAGTGCATTAATTTTAACAGAATCATGAAACGTAAGATTTTGAAACCACCCGCAGTAGAACCCACTTCTCCGCCTATTGCCATAGAAAAAATCGCTACGATTTTTGCTAAGGGATCAAGTGTTGTCATATCAAAACTGCTGAATCCTGTCGTCGTTTGTGCAGAAATAGATAATAATAGTGCTTGCCGGATAGATGTTAACCCGTTACCCGGTTGAGCCATTGGCAAAATTATCGCCAGAATTGCAGTCAAAACTGTTAGAAGAAAAATCAGAAAAAATGTTTCACTAACAGAGGATGTGTAACTGAAATCGTGTTGATAAAACCGGTAATACAAGGTCAGAGAAATTGCACCAGACAAGCCGACGCAGGATAAAATGAATTCAACAGGCCAGGAATGTAAACCTGCCAAACTATTATTGAAACTGGAGAATCCTCCGGTTGAAACGGCGCTTAACACATGAACTATTGCCGTAAAACCATCAACTCCCCCAAAATACAGTAACAGTAGAGGAAAAATAGTCAGCAGCAGATAAACCAGTGTGACCTGACGGGCATGATTGCGAATCCCGACAATGATTTCTTTATTCTCAATTTCCTGTCCGAGCAAACGTCGATTAGCCGACTGTCCTATCATCAAAGCAACGGCCAATACAACAAAACCCAGACCGCCATACCACTGCATCCAGGCACGGGCAAAGAGAAAGCTTTTAGGCTTGGTTTCTACATCGGCTAGCGTTGATAAGCCCGTTGTTGTAATACCAGAAACCGCTTCAAATAAGGCATCCAAAAATGGCAAGCCTACTCTCATAAATGGATAAATCATCACAGCTGCCCCAGTTAAAAAAGTGATGACGATAATAACGAATGCCTCGTTAGTTTGTATATGTGCAGAAACGGGCAAGCGTAAAAAGGGTAGGGCGATCAGAGTCAACAGAGTAGATATTGCAAAAAAACACAGTGCATGGTCATATTCCGCATAGTACAAGGCAAAACAAAACGGGAGTAGAATTAACCCAGCCTGCACCAGAGCCAGTTGTGCGGCATACTTTAATACGACCGGAATTCGTATAGCGTACATTAATGAAGCAGCCTGTTCAGCCATTAGTCGCAATTATTTATTAAAAAAGGGCAGGGGAGGGAAATGATCTAACAGACCCTTCAGTAGGGTAGGTTATTACCTGAATCCGTGACTTCAATGCGGATAGCAGGGCTCAAGGTATTGGTTTCACAG
>CAZNGU010000501.1:0-2376 GCA_964572325.1 uncultured Methylomarinum sp. | reverse complement strand
TTTTGCCGAATATTTACCCTTATTCACTTATAACTTATTGTTTTTAAATGAGAAGTGGAATTTAAAAAACGAATATTAGCAAATACTAATATTTTCGTAAATTAGTATTTGCTAATATTGCTCTCCGATAAAAACTAGGAAACTTCAGATTATCAAAATATTGGTACAGTTCATAGACTCTTTTTCTTAACTGTTCAGCGGCCTCAAGCTGATTTGGTGATACCCGTTGTTGTAGATAAAAAGCACTAAATATTACTGAACCAATATCAATGGCATGGAAATGCAACCATTCATAGACCTTGGCTCTTGATAGTAAAGCATCGGATAATAATTGCCCGGTTTTTTCCGCGAGATATTGCAATATGGCGGTAGATTGAGTGATGACTAGTGGCTCTGAATCAGTGTCATCCTGATCCACCAGAACAGGAATTCTAGCGCTGGGGTTTAGCTTTAAAAAATCAGGGTGTTTCTGCTCCTCTTTAGCTAAATCTATTTTCTGCACCGAATAAGGCAAGCCTGTTTCTTCCAGCATAATCGACACCCGTTGCCCATTAAAGGTATTAGCTGTGTATAAATTTATCATGTTAAAGCTCCTAACAAATGAACTATTAAACAAACCAACTGGTCTGTCTATAATATTAGTTAAACCTTTGGAGCTATTGATGAAAACTGAACGCAACCCCGCAAACACCCGAAATCAAATCCTGTCTTCCGCCTTTCAGGAAATGCATAAACATGGTTATCAAGGTATGCGTATTGATCAGATACTTAAAAACACCCGATTAAAAAAAGGTGCCCTATATCATCATTTTCCTGGCAAGCAGGCGTTGGGTTATGCCGTTTTAGAAGAATTAATACAAAAAAGAATTACTGAACTATGGATAACACCGCTTAAAGCCTGCGATGATCCACTGGAAGGGATTTACAACTTATTTGTAAAACTTGATAAAGAATGGAGTGATGATTTTTTTAATTTAGGCTGCCCATTAAACAATCTGGCGCAAGAAATGTCGCCCATTGATGAGGGTTTTAGAAAACGTATTGAAAATTTTTTTAATGACTGGAAACAAGAAATTTCACAAGCACTTAAAAAAGGACAACAACAAAACATTATTGACCCATCCATTAATGTTGATAACTGCGCAATTTTTATTTTAGCAGCGATTGAAGGTGCTTTAGCCATGATTAAAAACCAGCAAAATAAAGCACTTCTGTACAGTTGTAGCGAAGAGTTAAAACGCTATTTGAATACGCTTCGGAATAGTTAAGATTTTGTTGATGAACCCTCTGCGCATAGCTTAGACATCTTGCTTTAGCAGAGGGCTTATTAAACTATTTTTTCACAGAAAAGAATTGTGAAAACTCAACGGTATCAAGCATACCGTCTTTATTACTATCCAGACTATCCCAATCGGCAAAAATTTCTCTGGAAGAAGCCGCTTCTTTTTTGCTTATAGAACCGTCTTTGTCTGTATCCAGCATTTCCCACAGACTTGAATTAATCTCTGCCTTGCCCTCCATAACAGGTTCAGATTCAGTTAATTGCTGTATTTCCGCACTATTTTCAGCTTGCAACACAGTTGAAAAAATAGCCAGGGTCAAAATAGTCATTACTTTTTTCATGATTGTTCCTTGTTCAAATTTTAATAGATTTTACTGAAACTTTTCTTCAGTACTACCTTACAGAGCAAAGGCCATGCCATGAAAAAATAATTGTCTATAAGCCTGTATAAACAGTGGATTAGAGCGAATACACACTTAAGTATAGTTAATTATTCTAAGGTAAAACTGTCTTGATTACCCGACAACTAGCTGTGACTACAAATAATAATCCTGTTATTTCTGAAGATAAATCATATTTTACAACTTAAAAATATAATGCAAGAAATACAGTACCAATTTTTACTTTGATGAGTGAGATAGATTTAAGCTGTTGATTTAGTGGTTAAATTTCATATCATAATTTATCAGGCCATCAAAAAATGCTACATCACTAGCTACAATAAAATATTTTAATGTTAAAAAAAATGGATTAAATATCCCGTCGCATTATAACGACAATAATATTTCTGCAAAAAAGAAAAATACACAAAAGGAAAAGTAGGGTAAGAACTCCAATTACCAATTGCTTGCTTTTCTTACGGTGACACCTACAAAACCAAGATGTACCCTAAAGTGATTTTTTAATTTCTTTCTATAAATATTTTCGCGCTGGTCGCCACCAGATGGAATGTGATGTAACGAATTTGAGAATTCAAATCTAAAGGAGCTTACCGTATAACGTACTATCACTTTTCAGGATAAATGAACAGATCTCCCTTAGGAACAAGAATTTAATAATATACGAAAGTTTGACGCAGGATTTTGGTTTCACAG
>CAZNGU010000500.1:0-2406 GCA_964572325.1 uncultured Methylomarinum sp. | reverse complement strand
TGGTATGATTTGGGCGGTTGCATTTGACTGGGCTGATGGGCTTATTGCACGAAGTATGAAAGGCAGGACTAAACAACAAGGTGTTTTTGGTGGTCAGCTTGATGTCTTAATTGATATTGTAAGTTATGGGGTAACTCCTGCTATTTTATTATTAAGCTATGGGAAGTTTGAACCTATTTTTTTAGTTGGTGCTTTTTTAATGGTTGCAGGTGCCGCCATACGTTTAAGTTATTTCAGTACCTTTGGTCTTGTCGGTGGAAAACACTATACAGGCCTTGCTCTTGACAACAACAGTATCATTATTGTTTTTATTGTTTTATTTTCAGGGTTTTTTAATGAAGAAACCTTTTCATACATTATTTATGCAAGCTGCTTAATGCTGACATTTTTGAATGTTTCTCGAATTAAAACGCCAAAATTATCAGGGAACCCTCGAAATGTTTATATTCTGGCGGGATATACGCTAGGAATTACGGCAATTTATAGCATTAAATTTGCGCAGTAAAATAATATTGAAATGAAAAAAATAATTTCTTCCGACATTATAGTTATTACGCCATAGTCTTCTAACGTTGCGGGTAAGCGGACGGCCAACATTAAGCTTCCCAAGTACGATCGCTCAAAGCCCCGGATTTCGCAGGCTCAACCCAGACTACTTTTTGAGCTGTGTGTAAATGGCGGGTTGCACCCGCCTTACTTGGCTTTTTCACAAAGTTTTTACTCTGGCCCCAAATATTAAATGCGCGCACCGACGCACAAATTTAATTCTGCTCACCAGTACCAACAAACCCTACCATACGGGATACTAGGTCTCCGTCTTTTTCTACAAAATACTGACCGAGTTGAACTTGTTCAGAGCCATCAGGTTCCATTCCGCCGAAAGCGATGGTGACACGAGTTACGTCAGCGACCGTATCAGCTTTAATAACTTTTACTGACCAACCCGGAGCATTTTCGCTAAACATGCCTACATAGTTATTTAATGCTGCGATTCCATTTACAATTTCGGGTGTACGAGGATCAACGTACTGTATTGTTTCTGTCACAGAATTATTTAATTTGGCAAGTCGAGTCTCAGCTTCCTCAATTTGCCATGCGTCAAAAAATATTGTGATGCAATCTGACATATTCCTCTCCTAATTTTAATCTGTATGTAACGCATAACGCTACAAATCACCGGCAGGCCGTAGCGTTGTTTGAATTGTGCTAACGTAACGTAGTGGAGAGCACAATTCAAACAACGCGGAGGACTGTCCGAGTGAATTTGTTTTGTTAGGCTTTTTATGTTGCGAACACTTACGATTAATCTTCATCATTATCTTCAAAAACAACCTTTTTTGCTTTTTCCCATTGCTTATAATCACTATAACCATGCATATCGACAATGCTGACAAGTACGCCATGTGCTCCATGCCAAATATATTCTTTTGGATTTTTCTTTGCTCTTTTTATAAGCATATTTATGTCATAGTTACCGGGTAGGTCTAAAGTTCCTTTTTCTTTGGTTAATATTCCTTTGCCTTCTTGAATATCAATAATGCTCGACTCAAACGGATTGAATGTTCTTACAAACTGTGTCAATTGTTTTTGGCTAAAAGATTCGATCAACTCTGCTAAGGAATATTTTGTATATCATGAACTAGCTTGTTTCTAATTTCTGACAAGCTTGAAATATATTTTCGATCATTCTGGCCAAGCAATTCAGTTGCCTTTAAAAAGGCAAGCTTTCCAGTTGATTTATTACTTAATTCTAATCTTGATATAATCTCCACCATTCCTGGTTCATTAAAATGGAATAGTAATAATTGCGTGCATGCTGATTCAAACAAGGCGTGTAATTTGATTATGAACGACCAATCATCTTCCTTCAGAAGGTTTTCAAAAAAACTCTCTTCCAGACCAATCTTTTTTTCTAAATCTAAAATCCCTTTATCCATATTATTTTTAGCCTAACATTTTAATATCGACCCATCTCGCTTTGCCCCTTCCCTGATTTCCGAGCCTGCCGATAACCCCTTGATTTAATAATGAATACATAACATACCCCAGGAAACCACAAATACAAAGCGAGTTTTCCCCGTATTTCCAATACCGAGGGGCCCCGTATTCACCCTGGGATTTTTTTCAAGCTGCTGTATTTAATTGCTTTGTTTGTTTGACCTGAACAACAAGCGAGTCGTTGCGGCCTATTTGTAGGGCGAGGCTCTAAGGAATACCCAATATACTGTTTTTATCAACAGCGTATTGGGAAGGTCTGTGGTTGAGAATAACCAGGCTCTTTGTTGTCGATCGCGCTGACTGTTCACGATGGCGGTGGATATTGAGGCGTCGTGCTGTTTCCGAGCTTGGGGTAAACTGCCCCCATGAACCCCATCGAACTCAGCATCTTCGTCAGCCGCATCGAGG
>CAZNGU010000499.1:0-2406 GCA_964572325.1 uncultured Methylomarinum sp. | reverse complement strand
AACCCACCCATTTTACAACGGATTTTTGTTTGTATTCGATTTTGTTGTGTAGGGCGCATAGCAGGCTATGTAACCGAAGCAACAAAACCGAAGACGGCCAAAAAGGCAAGTAAGGTGGGTGGGTTATTTGCTTCCGGTTGCCTTAGATGCGATTTTCATTTTTAAATTATTTTATGAGTTATTCATGCCAAAAAATAATCAGGGAGGTAGAAGTTAGAGATTCTGCACCTGTTCGGTCATGTCAATATCATGAGCAAGGCCATGTAAAGAGCTAATAACCAAAACGCCGGCAAGAATTAATGCGATTTGCTGTAAAGAGGTTTTTATATCCGTTTTCTTGTGCAATGAAGGAATTAAATCGGCAACCGCAATATAAATAAAACTGGAGGATGCTAATGCTAGAAAGAAAGGGAGCATGTCATGTAAATTTTCCAAACTATAATAAGCCAATACACCGCCAATAATTGTGGTGAGACTGGCCAATACATTGTAAAAAAGAGCTTTGGATTTACTGTAACCACTTTGTAATAAAATAGCGAAATCTCCAACTTCCTGTGGAATCTCATGTGCAGCAACGGCTAAACTGGTGACAATACCTAATTTAACATCGGTTAAAAAAGCGGCAGCAATCAAAACCCCGTCCACAAAGTTATGAATTCCATCACCTATAATTATCAAGGTTCCTGCAGATTTATGATTTTCAAAATGAGTATGCTCATCGTCACCATGAGCTTCACAAGATCCTGAATGACAATGCCGCCAAATCAATAGCTTTTCAAGCACGAAAAAACCAAGAATTCCGGCCAGAATAGTGCCGGATAAAAGTTGAAATTGCTCAACTTTGACTTCCTCAAAGGCATGAGGAATTAGCCCCCAAAATGCCACAGCTAATAATGCACCAATAGCAAAACTAATGCCATGGGGTAGCACCTTTGTTCGTATATGATCGGGTAGTAATAAGAATATTCCTGCAAATAAAACACTTAATATGCCACCTACAGCAGTAAAAATGATAATTAATATCAATAAATCCAAAATTAATCTCTCCAGATTAGTGTGGCCATTCGACCTGTTTCGCCATCACGACGATATGAAAAAAATTGCTGTTTATCGGTTACCGTACAAAAACCACCCCCATACACCTGATAAATGCCTAAACCGGCCAACTCAATACCTGCTATTTGATAAATATTAGCTAAATAATGCTGCTTGCTTTTTTGTTGGAAGGCCTTATTATAATTTGTAGACTTAGCAATAAATTGATCTTTGACTTCTTTTCCTACTTCAAAGCAATTTTCACCAATTGCAGGCCCCAGCCAGGCAATCAGCTCCTTATTATTTAAAGCATTCACTGCTTTGCTAATTATACCGCTTAGTAAGCCTCGCCAACCCGCATGAATTGCACAAATTATACTACCGTCTTTACTCGCCAGTAGAACAGGTAAACAATCAGCGGTCAAAACTGCACAAACTACACCGGCTCGCTCGGTAAAACTTGCATCCGCTGCTTCAACCTCTGTTTGCTGGTTTATGTTAACAACTCGATTACTATGGACTTGCTGTAGCCATACGGGGTCGGCAGGAAGAGCAAGTAGTTCTGCAATTTTCTGGCGATTTTCCTGTACATCTGAAATATTATCATTAACATGATCCGCAAGATTAAGGCTGCTAAAACGACCCTGGCTTACTCCTCCAGAACGTAATGTACTCGCTGCATGTATATTGCCTGCTACGGGCCAGTCTGGTTCAATCCAGTGTTTCATCTTCTAATGTTTTTAATAGCATTGCCATATCATCCGGCACGGGCAATTCCCATTCACAATATTCATCGGTTTCGGGATGCTGTAAGCCTAAGCGAGTGGCATGTAATGCCTGCCTTTTAAAATTTCTTAAAACGTGCTCTAAAGCCGGGCTGCAATTATTGGGCATTTGAAAACGCCCCCCATAAACCTGATCCCCCACTAAAGGATAATGAATATGCGCCATATGCACTCTTATTTGATGGGTGCGTCCTGTTTCAAGCTTCACTCTAAGCAAAGTGTGTCGGCTAAAGCGTTGTTCCAGGCGGTAATGGGTCACAGCATGTTTTCCATCTTCTCTCACTGTATTCCGGGTTCGGTCAGCAGGATGTCGTCCTAACGGTGCATCAACTGTGCCACCCGCGGTCATCCAGCCTTTAACTAAGGCCAGATATTCCCGGGTAATGCTTCTTTCTTGTAATTGGGTAGATAAACTATGATGAGCCGATAGCGTTTTGGCAATCATTAACAGACCACTGGTTTCTTTGTCCAGTCTGTGCACAATACCGGCTCTGGGCAAGGTTTTTAAAGACGCATCATGATTTAATAAAGCATTTACCAGAGTTCCTTGCCAATGCCCTACTGCAGGATGTACCACCAGCCCTGC
>CAZNGU010000498.1:0-2406 GCA_964572325.1 uncultured Methylomarinum sp. | reverse complement strand
GTGGGAATGGACGTAAACAACGAGGTTGTTGTTTGGGTGACCTACACATTAAAAACACACTTTTCTACAGTTTATTAACAAAAATGTGTAGGTCATAAACAAATACTAAATAATAAGCTAGGTAAAAATATCAGGGCGTAACTCAGCAGCCAATACGTTACCACCTGAGGCTTTTTCAATCTGAATGGCCCGGTTTACTGGCACCCTCCGCCTTGACCATTGATAGACAACCATTTCTGATACATCTAATGCCTCTGCAAGCTTTGCTTTCGTTCCAAAAAATTGTAATGCTTTGTCTATATTATTCATAGTGCAACAAATAATAAACAATTCGTTTGCAAAATGCAAACAATATGTTTGTTTAATTTAAAATAAAATAATGTAAACTTTTTGTTTATGATAAAAAACAGCGACATCGACAGAGTTGAAGAAGAATTATCTCGGAAAGGAATAACTGTGCCTGAATTTCAACGGCAACTTGGCATACAAAGCCAACATTGGAATAACTGGAAAAAAAGAGGGATTCCTGGTAATAGAATTATTGATATAGCAAACCGCTTAGATATAACGGCTAACTGGATATCGACAGGAAATAAAACCTACAAAAACAAAAAAGAAGCATCGAAACCAGAGATTTCATCAAATATAAATGCATATGAAGTTAGACAACTAGCAGAATTTAAAAAAATACCTGTCGTTGGTACAGCGCAATTAGGAGATAATGCACATTGGACTGAAATTGATTACCCAGCAGGGTTTGGAGATGGAGCACTGAAATACCCAAGCAATGACCAGAATGCATACGCCCTTAGATGCATTGGTGACTCGATGAAGCCTAGGATTAAAGACGGGGAATTTGTTATTATTGAACCTAACACTCCCCCTATTCCAGGCGATGAAGTGCTAATAAAATCGATTGACGGAAGAGTTATGGTAAAAACGTTTTTATATGAAAGAGAAGGCAGGATATATCTAATGTCTGTTAACGAGTTACATCCGCCGCAATCATTTGCGCGCGAAGAGATAGAAAAAATACATCATGTCGCAGCAATAGTAAAAAAAGCACTATTCAGATGCGATTAATCATAGTTAAACATTTCCAATTAAAACCCCTAAAAACGCCATTTGATCTACTTTAATAGTTGGAAAATCCAAAGCTCCAAATCTAACATCTTCAAAAAAAGCATAAACAACCTCCCCTAAAATCATTATAGAATTTTGATTATCCCATTGCATTGGCATGGACGATTGAACCTGTATCGACTTTAACCCCTTAGTAGAAGAAAACATATCTCCCTCGTTAAAGCATATAAAAGGACCTTGAGTCCAAACAAAATAAGGCTTTTTATTCTTAACTCTCTCATCATAACTAATGTCGAGAGAGTCTCGAAAGGCATAAGATACCCGATAATCCCAATGATCATTATTCAAACAGCCATCTAGGTCTGAGTAACTTACGGACGGGACGATTAGCTTAGTAGTGCGCCGCACCCTTGGCTTCCACATACTCACCAATAATGCATAAGCTTTTCCACGATCACCACCACGAATAAAATCAACCCAATCCTGTTCTGACAAAATATAAATAGGAAAACCCTTGTCCTTGAACAGCAATGCCTTTTCAATTTTTCTGCCATGGCTGCTAGCCACCCAATCACGGCTTGCTAACTCGCCAATCACAAGATAATCAACTTTTTTACTGACACTCTTAACAGCCGTTGCCCCTAATGCCTCAATTGCCGCCTCACAATCAATACGCTGACCAAAAACAAACGATCCAGTAAAGCAAAAAACAGCTCCCTCAAATACTATCTTATCTACCTTATCAACAGGTAACTTTGTTGCATTGCCGCCTGCAGCCCCGCTTTCTTCAACAGTACCACCGACCAAGCTACCCAAAAATTTGTATAGGTCCGCACATTCATCCCACGTAATAACGCCATTACTCAAAATACCCTCGATACGCTGATGCACCACATTAAGCGGATAGCTACCTAGATAGTCAGCATTTTGCTTTAGCCATGTATCTAAAAACAAAATCTCACTATCATCAACCCTTCCATCCGCTAATATCCCCATACATAAGCCATAAAGCGTATTTATGGCCTTCACCTCATTACTACCATAATTAATGCCTCGGCCGACTGGCTGCCCATCATTATTCAAAGAAATATCACCCATTGCCTGCCCCTTAAATATAAAAATCCACTGAATTTTTACTATACATAAAGTATAAGCAGCAAAACACAAACATTTTGTTTGACAAGGGCAAACATGTTGTTTATTATTAATCAAAATTATAAAGAAATCCATAAATAGCTTTTACCAAAACCGGACACCCCCATGACCCAAAAACCACAACCCCCCCAACAAAAATCAGACCAGATTTATCAAAAAGCACAACAA
>CAZNGU010000497.1:0-2423 GCA_964572325.1 uncultured Methylomarinum sp. | reverse complement strand
CTGATAAGATAGCATCAGGTTTGGGTGATGAATAAATTTATTCAGTTTTTTAATATACTAAGGAATTAAAGTGGCATGGGCATGTCCGATTGGAAGCTGTATCCTGTTTGTTTTAATTTTTTATAAAATGGAGAATATCATATGTCAGAAAAATGCTTTGCAGAAGGTCAATGCTTATGTGGAGAAGTTAAATATACTATTGCTTCCGAACCACTCAGAATGGCGCAATGCCATTGTGTTGATTGTCAAAAAATAACAGGAACAGGTCATGCCTCTCTTGCTTTCTTTAAAAAAGAAGCGGTTGATATAAAAGGCGAAACTCAGAGTTATGCTTCAGGTACCGATAGTGGCTCAACGATTACGCGCCATTTTTGTCCAAAATGTGGTAGTCGTCTTTTTGGTATGAATAGCAAATCTGAAGATATGATGGGTGTGTCTGTTGGCACATTAGAAGATAGCACATGGTTTAAACCCGATGTCATTGTTTACAACAAAAGAAAACCCGATTGGGATTTTATGGATGGCAGCGTTCCAACGTTTGATAGCATGCCACCCTCTGCATAAAGCCAGTTCCACAATGAAATGATTCGTGGTTTTTACGTGATTAATTGGAGAAAATAAGGTGGAGGGCGGTCGCAAGGAAAGCATTGAGATGCAGGTGTGGTTTCTGTTTGCAAACATGATCACTACCCTGTATTGTCAGTGTCATATTGCACTCAGTTTGACTTGAATAGGACATCTCGGAGAAAATAGCCGATTAAATTAGTTATAAATTGATAATATAGCGCATGGATAATAGTGCACCTTCTGATTCTGATATTGTTTCTATACAAAATCTGACCTTTTCTCGCGGCCAGCGAAAAATATTTAACGATATTTCCTTGAATATACAACGAGGAAAAGTTACTGCAATCATGGGTCCCAGTGGAACTGGTAAAACCACATTATTAAAGCTCATTGGTGGACAGCTATATCCTGAACAAGGGCAAGTTATTGTTGACCAGAAAAATATTCATCAATTAAAACGTAATGACTTGTATACCCTAAGAAAACGTATGGGTATGCTTTTTCAAAGTGGTGCCTTATTAACAGATATTAATGTTTTTGAAAATGTTGCGCTACCTTTAAGAGAACATACGGCGCTTAACGAGTCCATGATTCGTACCCTGGTTTTAATGAAGCTACAGGCGGTTGGTTTACGCGGTGCCAGAGATTTAATGCCAGGTGAATTATCAGGGGGTATGGCCAGGCGGGTTGCTTTGGCTCGTGCTATTGCACTAGACCCCATGATGATCATGTATGATGAACCTTTTACTGGGCAAGACCCTATTTCTTTAGGTACTTTGGTTGAATTAATTAAAGTGCTTAACAATACACTGGGGCTTACTAGTATTATTGTTTCCCATGATGTTGAAGAAACCATTAGTATCGCTGACTATATTTATGTTTTGTCAGAAGGTAAGGTGGCAGGGCATGGAACGCCAGAGCAAATAAAAAACTCGGATTCAGAATGGGTACAACAATTTATGAATGGCGATGCAGATGGCCCGGTACATTTCCATTATCCAGCCACTGACTATAATAAAGACCTTTTTCAATGATTGATTTTTTTCAACAATTAGGAAAAACCACGCTCTCCAGTTTTGCCAAGCTGGGTAGAAGCTATTATTTTCTGATGCAGACTCTGCTAGGGATTGTATCTGTTATTCCACGACCCAGATTGCTGACCAAACAGCTCTATTCCGTCGGTGTTTTATCCTTTTTAATTATTTCCATATCTGGTTTATTTGTCGGAATGGTATTAGGTCTACAAGGGTTTTATATCTTATCTGACTTTGGTGCTGAAGAGACTTTAGGGGTTATGGTTGCCGCCTCCCTGGTCAGAGAATTAGGGCCTGTAGTGGCCGGCCTGCTTTTTGCCGGACGAGCAGGTTCTGCTTTGACCGCAGAAATTGGCCTGATGAAAGCGACAGAGCAATTATCAGGCATGGAAATGATGGCGATAGACCCGATGAAACGAATTATAGCTCCCCGGTTTTTGGCCGGTATTTTATCAATGCCCTTACTCGCTGCATTGTTCAGCTCTATTGGTGTTGTTGGCGGGCAAATGGTAGGTGTTGGTATGCTAGGTGTGGATGACGGGGCTTACTGGTCACAAATGCAAGCGACTCTGGACTTTCAGGATGACATTATTAATGGCGTTATAAAAAGCATTGTCTTTGGTTTTGCGGTTTCCTGGATCGCGTTATTTGAAGGCTATGATGCTGTGCCGACATCTGAAGGTGTCAGTCGTGCAACGACACGCACCGTAGTCAATTCGGCTTTTACTATTCTTGGTCTTGATTTTATTTTGACCGCACTGATGTTTGGAGACATTTAATATGCATAATTCAAAAACTCAGGAAACACTGGTGGGTTTTTTT
>CAZNGU010000496.1:0-2434 GCA_964572325.1 uncultured Methylomarinum sp. | reverse complement strand
TCCGCTCGCCGCAGCATTGGATACCTTCAACCGCGTCGAGCTGGTGTATTACTGCATATCTCCTCCTTACCTGGGGGAGAAGGTGATTTCGGGCAACAAGCCTATTATTTTATTGATTTTCTACATAACTCAGGGGTTACCGTTTGGCAAACATTACCGCTGGGTATGCCACATAACGATGGCTCACCTTATCAGTGCCTTTCGGCTCACGCAGGAAACCCTGCTTTTATTAATATAAAATGGCTAGTTGATAAAGGTTGGCTGCATACAGTTAAACAAAATCAAGCACATGATGCCTTAGGCAAAAGAGGTCTACTGGCTAAATCTTTTTGTGATTTTCAATCACTAGCCAGTCATGAAGACCTGCAAAGTTTTCAACAATTCTGTGAGGATAAAGCAAACTGGCTTGATGATTTTTCCTTATTCTATGCACTAAGAACAGAAAACAATAATAGTTGCTGGAATGAATGGCCAACACCATTAAAAAACAAAAAACCAGCCGCCATCAAAAAAGCATCACTGCGCTTAAAATCTCTTATTGAGAATGTAAAGTACGAACAGTTTGTCTTTTTTAAACAATGGGCTGAATTAAGGGCCTATGCAAAAGAGAAGCAAGTACTGTTGTTTGGTGATATTCCTATTTTTGTTTCTTATGACAGTTCCGATGTCTGGGCTAATCGAGACGTTTTCAAACTAAATAAATCGGGTAAAATGTCCGTAGTGGCAGGTGTTCCACCTGATTATTTTTCAGAAACCGGACAACGCTGGGGCAACCCGCATTACGACTGGGATTATCTGGAAAAGACCCGTTTCAAATGGTGGATTGATAGACTTAAAACCCAGGATGAACTGTTTGATATTTTACGTATTGATCACTTTCGTGGCCTGGAATCGGCCTGGGAAATTCCTGCTAAAGAAGACACCGCTATTAATGGACAATGGGTTGTTGCGCCTGGTAAAGCATTACTAAAAACCATAGAAAAAGAATGCAGCTCTATCGCCCTGGTAGCTGAAGACCTTGGCATTATTACCGAAGAAGTGGATGCATTAAGAAATGAATTCAATTTACCGGGCATGAAAATCCTGCAATTTGCTTTTGATGGTAATGCCGATAACTTTTACTTACCCCATAATCACTCACAAAATAGTGTGGTCTATACCGGAACACATGATAATGACACAACATTAGGCTGGTTTAACTCACTTAATGATTATGAAAAAAGTCGTATCTATGAATATTTAGGTTTTTCTCAAACGGCAATGCCTTTTACCTTAATAGGCGTTGCTTTAGCATCGGTAGCCAATTTAGCAATCATCCCCATGCAAGATATTTTAGAACTAGGTTCGGAACACAGAATGAATATTCCAGGTACTTGTGAGGGTAACTGGAAATGGCATTTTGAATGGGATCAAATGACTGAAGAAAGGTCGGGACGCTTGGCTCATTTGATTCGCTTGTTTGGTCGTTAGTTGATAAGATGCGCTTCTTGCCTTAGAACCTGGTCAAAAATATGATTTAATGAATTAAAACTTAATCGTCATCTTTTCGGTTTTTTTGCTCGGGTATTGCTAATAAGGGGACATTATATTCTGAAATAATGGACTGTATTTTTCCCATATTCTTATCAATCAGACTTTCAAGCTGTTCTTTTCTTTTATTATCACCGTAACGAATTCCCATAGCCATTGAGAAATCAAATTTCATTCCGGGAGTGGAATGCATAGGTATAACACGGTAACTGTCAGCAGGACTTTGTGAAACCACATAACCTGCCATAGGCCCCCAAATTATCACCATATCAATTTTTGTAGCTTTAAGATCCTTTTCTATTTGCATAGCCACATTATTTTCATTGTCACCAGTCATGGTTTGATACGGAATGCCTTGATCCAGCAAACCTTGCTTTTGTAGCCAGGCAGTTCCTGGGCCACGATCAAACATGGCAATTTTAAGGGATTCTTCTCGCTGTAAAGATAAGTTGGAAAGTTGAGATGCTTTTGTTATATCATCCCAACCTCGCCCCTGAGCTATCAGTAAAACATAAGTTGAATGGTAGTAAGGTTTAGTCGTTTTGGCAAAGTCAAAACCTGCCGGAAGCCCCATCACCACATCACATTTATACTGTTCTGAACCTTCTATTTGAGATTTAAGCGTGTTACGAATAAAGCCTATACGTTGCGGAAACCAGTAATATTCAAGCTCTTGATTGAGCTCATGAGCAAATAGTTCTGCTATTTTGTTTTCAAAACCATCTTTTGCTTTGGTAGAGTAAGGCGGATTTAGTGGATCAGCACAGACCCTAAACTTTTCAGCTGCATGAGCATAAAAAGAGAATATAGTGAACAACAATACAATGGCTGAATGCCTATAATGAGTAAGTAATTTCATTGCGCTAATAAAATGTGAATTGGACTTCAATTATAATGATGATTA
>CAZNGU010000495.1:0-2440 GCA_964572325.1 uncultured Methylomarinum sp. | reverse complement strand
GGCATCTTGAACCATGGCTTTAACATTATCAGGGTTTACATGAGGAAAAGGAATAATGTGATTAAAACCCTGATAATGTTAAAGCCTGATAATGTTAAAGCCATGGTTCAAGATGCCAAAAAGGCCATGGTAGGGCCTTTTCAAGTGGGTGTGTTTGCTGACCCTAACGGTGCTTACACTACATCTGCCAGTGTCCTGGCGCTGGTTAGAAAAGCATTAGAAGAAAATCACGGTGGTGGTCTAAAAGGGCGCACTGTTGCCGTTTTCGGTACCGGCCCTGTAGGTTTATGCTCAGCTATTCTAGCCGCAAAAGAGGGCGCTACGACGCGTTTATGCAAGCTTACTGCGGATGATGACGAGGGCGTAGCAAGACGTTTTTGTGATCGTTACAATGTGGATGTTGCCTGGACATCAGCTTTAACACACACAGAAAAAGTTACGGCTTTGCAAGATGTAAATGTGGTTATTTGCGTAGCAAAAGCCGGTATCCGTATTCTGGAAAGCAAACAACTTGATGAGGTGGATAGTTTGCTGGTAGTGGCAGATACCAATGCAGTACCACCCAGCGGTGTCGCCGGTATGGGCATGCAAGACTTAAATACAGCCATAGACTATGCGGGAGGCAGCTTTCTCAGTATTGGTGCTTTAGCCATCGGGAATATTAAGTCAAAAACTGAGATTGGTTTATTCAAACATATACAGACATCAGAAAAAGCAGCGTTTATTGATTTTCCAGAAGCTTATGAATTTGCGTTATCTCTGGTTAACAAATAAACGCAGAATGAGTTAGCTATTGATTTAGGATGGATTACTTTTTTTATCACCATGAAGGCCATGAAGAAAAGAGCCAGAAAAAATCATGTTACTGTAAAAATCTCATGTTCTTCATAGTAAATAATGGTACTTCACTTTTAATCAATTCCTCTAAAAACAAGTCGGGGGCTTGGGTAAACCAGCAATTTTACAAGCGTATTTTAATGGCCCCTGAGGAAATAGGCGATGTAAATAGCGACTGTTTCCTTTTTCCTCGCCAAATTCTTGCCTGATTGCTTTAGTGAAAATACGGGCATTGGGCAAGTGTTTGAACTGTTGATAGTAATGCTGGATAAATAAAATAATTTCCCAGTGCGCATCACTTAATTCAATTTCATTTAAACGGGCAATTTCATTACCAACGGCCTCGTTCCAGTCATTCAAATCCAATAAAAAACCTTGCTCCGTTGTATTCAGAACGAGACCATCAAGCTTTAATTCCACGTCATGATAACCTTATTGTTTTCTGTTAATTGAACCAGACCCGAATAATCAATGACTTTTATACCAAGCAGCAATTCATTAAGCTGAATACCTCTTGTTTCAATATCTTCACTCAAAACATATAAGTTAATATGGTTATTAAGCATTTTCAACAATTCAGGGGATAGAACATTATCTTTATAGACTCTGAAAACAGCATTTTCCATGAAAACAATATCATCTCCACTGCCAATACGCTGTATTATGGCTTGTTCCAAAACGGATTGAAAAACCAGGTGTAACATTTAAACTTATTCAATATGTGTCAGTTTTAGCCCGACAATGCCAATAACAATCAGACTAATTGAAGCCACTCTAAACCAGTCTGCCGATTCTTTAAACAAAAAAATGCCTAAAATTGCCACACCGACTGCCCCTATGCCTGTCCAAATAGCATAGGCAGTGCCTAACGGTAATGTTTTAATCGCCAACATTAATAAATAAAAACTAGCGCCTCCGGAAACCATGGTCACAAGGCTAGGATACAATTTAGTAAAGCCTTCATTATATTTCAGACTTAAGGCAAAAATAATTTCGGAAAAACCTGCCGTAAACAAAAACACCCACCCCATTTATATACCACCTTTGAACCAGATAAAAATTAAACAGCTATTTTACAATATAAATGAGCCTGTGTTGGATTCAAAGTTTTTGTGGCGTGTGTACTATTTTTTACATCGCTTTTAATCACACCCTTTTTTGTGTCTAAATATTCATCAATCTATAGTTATACATCGTCCAGATAACTTTAAACGTTTTTGTTAATGTTGGGTCGTCCTCTAAAACACGTTTTGAAATATCTTTTGTCGAAAACCAGAGGCCTTCATCCGTTTCTTCTGCATTAAGCACAAAAGGACCGTTATGAATACTTTGGTAAACTTGAATAAACTCCATGCCTAAATCGGGTTCTGCTGAAAGTTTAAACAAAGCTTGCAATTTATTTTCAAGATCTACATTCAGCTCTTCTTTCGCTTCTCTTATGGCAGTGCTTAAATAACCCTCACCCGCATCAACATGCCCAGCGGCTGAAGTATCCCACAGGCCTTTGTTTAAATCTTTTTTCATCGACCTTTTTTGCAGAAAAAATTCGCCCATCTGATTAAAAACAAGAATATGAACCGCGCGATGGCGTAATCCTGCGGCA
>CAZNGU010000494.1:0-2464 GCA_964572325.1 uncultured Methylomarinum sp. | reverse complement strand
AAACCAAAATCCTGCGTCAAACTTTCGTATATTATTAAATTCTCGTTCCTTAGGTAACTGGAAATAAATAAATAACCCACTCAAAATATGAAGTATAGCCAAAGCCATCCGTTAAGCTTTGATTGCAAAAAAAGGCCGGATAGATGAAGACTTGCCAAGCACAAGAACAATCAGCACGATATTAAACAGATTAGCTTATCGCTTTTGTCGTGTTCGAGTTGAATGCGCTATTCCTTATATTCGTGATAACTTCTTTGCAGGACGACATTTTCAACGTCTTGATGACCTGAATGAACAAGCCACTGACGGCACTATGGCATCAGTGCCGATAGGCGATACCCTGAAAATACCGAGCTCACTGTCAGAAAGGCTTTTATTTATTTTGAGAACCTATAATAATGTTTTGTTGTTCCAGTTGTTTGAATATGGCAGTACCAAAAGGCAAAATAGTTTCATGATCCACATAATGCATTTCAGCAGCTAATTCGAGTAATGCCTGCTTATATGTACTAAACCCTTGCCGTGTTAATTCGATCAAACGGGCGGTAACAGTATTCATCTCAATAAACTGAACATTGTCTTCGCTGTCTCTTAGAACGGCCAAAATAATGGTTTCCTGGCTATAGGGTTCGGTACGAGATTCCCAACTCGTCCAATAAGGATCAGATGCCGTGATGTTCTGTACCGGGTAGTGGTAATGCAATAGATGAAAGACAGGATTGAATGCAGGAATAACATTTAAAATGTTTTCATTAATTGGAAAGCAAGGTTGGGTGAGTGTTGCTTTTTCTGTTTCCAGAACTAATTCCATCCATTCATAATGCGCCAGTTCAACGATAAATTCTGGAACTACTATCGTGGTTTGGGTTTGTTCATTCATTAAATAAGCGATAAATTCATCAGGTATTTCACGGTACAGCGGTGACTTACAACGATGATTTTTGATAAATGATTGAATCAATTGTGCCCAGCATTTAGTCCCTAATAATTTACAACTGATGGGGAAGCAATTATCTAAACTGCCTTCAATTTTACTATAGAGTAGCTTTGCATAAATACGACTGCTTTGTGGCAATGATTCGGGTATGGCTTCGTTTTCTAGGGGATGACGTAAATAATCAACAAACTGATGCTGATATTGCTGAAACTCAGGCAGGGAATCATTAGAAGTTGAAATCACAGTTGATAAACTCATATTAAGCTCCTAAGCGATTTTTCTATGATGTTGTAGAGTCCACTGATATTGATAATCAGCAATTTTCTCAACCTCTGTGACAAGTTCTGCTAAGGGAGGTATATTGAAATCTCGTTCCAAAAGCGTAGGAAATAAGCCAAATCGATCATAAGCGGTTTCAAGTAAATTCCAAACGGGATCAATCACATCCTGTCCATGACTATCAATGATCAAATCAGCTGATTCCTGATCATGCCCAGCCACATGGCAATAGACGATTCTTTTGCCATATAGCCCCAATAAAAACTGTTCTGCATCATAGCCATGATTAATACTATTAACATAGATATTGTTAACATCCAGATGTAACCAGCAGTCTGCTTCCTCAATAACCGCATTGATAAAACTTAATTCATCCATATCTGAAATGGGCGATGCTGAATAATAAGAGGCATTTTCAATGGCGATATGACGCTCTAAAATATCCTGTGTTCGACGGATGCGTTTAGCAACGTAATGCACGGCTTCTTCAGTAAAAGGAATAGGCAATAAATCATACAAATGGCCATTATCCGCACAATAACTTAAATGTTCGGTATATAACTGAATGTGGTGTTCGGCCATAAATTCCTTAATGCGTAATAGAAATACTTCATCTAAAGGATCCGGCCCGCCAATGGAAAGTGATAAGCCATGCGCAACAAAGGGATAACGCTCCGTAAACCAGCGAAAATCCTTGGCTCTTTTACCACCTAAATCAAGATAATTTTCGGGGGATATTTCAAAGAAATTAATGGCTTCAGGTACAGACTGCATCAACGGCAGCATATGCTCCCGCCGAAGACCCAGTCCAGCACCGCTAAGCTGTGGTCTATTCATAACGGGAGCCTATTTATATTTATTAAATTATGCTTCAGGTGCAGCCTTTTTTTTCATTTTATCGCCGCACTTTCCTTCGTTACATTTACCTTCTTTCATTTTTTCCATACTACCACTACAGCCCCCTTCCTTCATTTTCATTTTATCGCCGCATTTTGCCTCACCACACTTCCCGTCTTTCATTTTTTCCATTTTTCCGTTACAACCCCCTTCTTTCATTTTGTCACCACATTTTCCATCAGCACCTTTGCCCATGTCTTCTGCTAGTTGGATGGCACCGCTGGTTTTTTCCATCGAAAAAGGGTTTTCAGACGCTTGTGCGATAGGCACTGTTAATAAAGAAGCGGCTACAGCAGCACCGAATGATGAAATAAGTTTAGTTTTAGTCATGAGATTTCTCCAAAATAAATG
>CAZNGU010000493.1:0-2468 GCA_964572325.1 uncultured Methylomarinum sp. | reverse complement strand
ATTGGGATACTATGATTATTCAAGATAATGTCAATGGGGCGGCAACGCTTGCGGCTGACAAAATTATTGTCGAAGCCTATGGTGTTTACCCTTTTTGTAGTACTGACGACCCACCGACTGTTGCCGCTGGTGCAAACCCCGACCCGGCTGTAGATTGTGTAAACAGCCAACAACTAGCACGCTATGACTGGTACAGGGTTCGCAAAGATATTATAGATAGATTACCAAACGGTGCCTTAAGTATCTCTCGATTGGCTGATCCTGATGGCATTGCAGGTGCGTTTCTTATCCGTTTAGTGGTCTCCTGGAATTTAACTAATACCGCTATTAATAATATTACACCCTCTTTTAGCTTTGATGTAAGGCCATGAAGAAAAATACTAGATTTAGTGCAGGATTTACTCTAATAGAACTGATGGTAGGCATGGTTTTATCGGGTATGTTCATTGGTGGAATGGCTCAGGTATTTGTCAACACCTCAAAAAACTTCAGAACGCAAAGCACGCTGAGTAATATGATGGAAGATGCTCGGTTTGCTCTAGACAAGTTGAACAGCGAATTTAGACGCGCAGGTTTTTTAAGCAATAGAGAAATGCCTGACGGTGATAGAGCAACAATTTATCACAACAGAATAGCCGTTGATTATACTGCGGGTGTCTATACCATTAGAAACGATGGTGATACAACACCTGGTAATGTTCTCACCATGAGAACCAATGAAGTTATCCGAGGAACTACCAATCTGGGTAACCTCGGCTCAGATAGTGTAATTGTAAGATACCAGCTAAGTAGTGGCACCGAAATGGCTAACAATCAATACTCACCCTGTACCAATGGTTTAGCTTTAGTTGCTGGTGAGCTCAATACAGACAGATATATTATTGTCCTTGTTTTTTTCATGGAAGCTAGTGCGACTGTAGGCTCGAACGTATTATTCTGCAGGGCTTTTAGAGAAAATTTAGACACGGGTAATACCCAGCTACTCAATGCCGTACCCTTAATTTCTAATGTAGAAAGGCTACGGGTATTATATGGACAAACCGACGCTGTAGCACCCGCTATAGCAACATCCACTGTATATAGAACCAATGCACAAGTCGATGCATCCGCTGTTGCGCCCGCTACAAACTGGGATAAGGTAAGGTCTGTTCGTCTCAGTTTAGCTTTACGCAGTGAAGAACAGAATGTTTCTTTCGCTACCCCTGGAAACTACATAATCAATGGAAAGCTCTCTGTAGCTCCAACTAATACAGCCGAAAAACGTCTATATCGAGTCTTTTCTACTGCCGTGGCCTTCCGAAATGAATTGTTATAGCAGGAACATCTTATGAGAATCCAACAAAGAGGTGTCGCATTGATCATGGTCTTAGTTTTTTTACTACTAATGACTTTAATCAGCACCACTGCGATGCAGCAAAACTCTCTACAATTTGCCATGATTGGTAATACTCAAGAGCAAAGCCAGTCATTTACCCATGCAGAAAATATTTTAAAACTAGTTGAACAGTCAATTGACCAACTACGCTGGAGTGCTGCCAGAGTTGCTGACCCACTTGACGCGGCAACTAGCCTTGAATGTAAAGAAACAGCCGCAGGTTCAGGACTTTATGGTCTAGTTGCTCCTGGAACAGTCATTAATCTGGGAGCTTCTGGTGCCACTGCAGTAGTCCAGGACTGGTGGTGCCAAAACAACCCTGATATAACGCTTGGAGACCTGGATGGCGATGGCGATGTTGATGCTGATGACCGTTTTGGACGACCCGCATCATGCGCTATTGGTGAGGCTTGTCCTGACATACCCACTGTAGGCTATGCCCCTTCTCCAAATACTGCACCTATAGCTGGATTCGAGACCGGTTGTGGAACAGAGCTTTATACAATCAGGGTAACTTTTGCTCAACAAAATACTGGAGGAGCAGAAAGAATAGTCGAATCAAAATATGCTGTTAAATGCTTAGAAGTAGGTCTTTAATAATTGAAAAAACTAAATTAATTTGCCACTTTGTTTATGCATAAACTCTTGAACAATTCGTAATATTTGGTTTTCTAGGGTGGTCTTTTATGCTACTCAAATCTTTGCAAAAATATTTTAAAGATTTTCAGGAGAAAGAAGGAAGTTTGCTAAGGAAGATAACTAAAAAAGAGGGGTTTTCAGAAAATGCGCAGTTAAGAAATTAACGTTTAGCTATTAGTTGATCAGGTATCGCAAATGTTAAATATTATTACATATCCCACCCACAGAGCTGAAATTTAATTATCCAAAAAAACAAAATGAAATTAATGGAGAGTCAAATGAAATTTTTTATAGACAAGCTGAAAATTAAAGCAATAAACCTGCTTTTATTTACTTTTTTAGCCATAGCATCAAGCAATATCTACGCTGACCCCTCAGAAAATGACGGCAGCGATAGCAGCAGCGATAGTGGCAGCGATAGTGGCAGCGATAGTGGCAGCGATAGTGGCAGCGA
>CAZNGU010000492.1:0-2477 GCA_964572325.1 uncultured Methylomarinum sp. | reverse complement strand
CCACTACCACAGTGGGTTTGGGCGATGCCATGAATCGGCTAGGTAAAAAAACCATCATGTGTTTGCGTGAACCATCTCTTGGTCCTTGTTTTGGTATGAAGGGAGGCGCGGCCGGTGGAGGCTACTCTCAAGTCGTGCCGATGGAAGATATTAATCTGCATTTTACCGGTGACTTTCATGCGATAGGTGTAGCACATAATTTGCTTTCAGCCATGATCGATAATCATATTAATCACGGTAATGCATTAGGTATTGACCCAAGGCGTATTGCCTGGAAACGGGTTGTGGATATGAATGACCGAGCCTTACGCAACATAACTGTAGGTCAGGGCGGGCCAGCCAATGGCTATCTGCGCGAAGATGGCTATGATATTGTGGTTGCTTCAGAAATCATGGCTATTTTATGTCTGGCGACCAGTCGTGCTGATTTGAAACAACGGCTGGGACGGATTGTTGTGGCTTATAAGGCAGATAATATTACCCCTATTTATGCTCGAGACTTAAAAGCACAAGGTGCTATGGCTGCATTATTAAAAGATGCGATCAAACCTAATTTTGTGCAAACGCTGGAAAACAATATTGCTATTATCCATGGTGGCCCTTTTGCTAATATTGCGCATGGCTGTAATACCGTAACAGCGACTAAAACCGCATTAAAACTGGCTGATTACACCTTGACAGAAGCTGGCTTTGGTGCCGATTTAGGTGCGGAAAAATTCATAGATATCAAGTGTCGCATGGCGGGTTTAACACCTTCTGCTGTGGTATTGGTCGCTACTGTTCGAGCATTAAAATTTCACGGTGGTGTTGCCAAAGAAAAATTAAATACTGAAAATCTTGATGCCCTGGAACAAGGTTTTGTTAATTTGGAGCGTCATTTACACAATATTACCCATAATTTTGGTCTTCCCTGTGTGGTCTGTATTAATCATTTTACTTTTGATAGCGATGCCGAAATTACCTTGTTAAAACAAAAATGTGAGGCAGTAGGAGCAACTTGTATTGTTTCCAAACATTGGGCAGAAGGCGGTAAAGGTGCAGAAGCATTGGCTCGGGAAGTAATTAATATTGTTGAACAGGGTGAGTCTGAATTTACTTTTGCTTATGAAGAAGATATACCGTTATGGGATAAAATTGAAACTATTGCTACCAAGCTTTATGGTGCAGCCAATATTACAGCAAGCCCTAAAATACGCAGTGAAATTGAAGCATTACAAAAAAATTACGGAAAATTCCCTGTCTGCATTGCAAAAACACAAATGTCTTTTTCTACCGATCCTACGGTAAAAGGTGCGCCCACTGGACATACAGTAGAAATCAGCGAAGTGAGGCTTGCTAATGGTGCAGGCTTTATTGTTGTGATAGCAGGTAATATGATGACCATGCCTGGTTTGCCAAAATCACCGGCAGCAGAAAGAATTGATATTACGGATGATGGGAAAATCACAGGATTGTTTTAATAGATTGCTTTATTAATCATAGCCTTGTGGGTTCTGGCTTTGCCAGCGCCAGGAATCAGCCACCATATCACTTAGGTTTTTCTCGGTTTGCCAGCCCAGTTCTTTTAATGCAAGTTCTGGGTTGGCATAATTTTCAGCAATATCGCCTTTGCGTCGGGGTACAAATGTATAATTAATTTTTTTCCCTGTGATTTGTTCAAAAGCTTTAATAATCTCTAGTACGCTATAGCCTTGTCCTGTTCCAAGGTTATAAGCTATACAGCCACCGAAAGCAAAGGTTGTAGAAGTATCTAGTGCCTTTAGGGCATCAAGATGGCCTTTAACCAAATCAACAACATGAATATAGTCTCTAATGCCTGTTCCATCAGGCGTGTCATAATCATTACCAAATACTGAAAGCTGCTCCAGTTTGCCAACAGCTACCTGAGAAACATAGGGGATTAAATTATTGGGTATGCCATTGGGATCTTCGCCTATTAATCCGCTTGCATGGGCTCCAATGGGATTAAAATAACGTAATAAAGCTATTTTCCAGGGTGTTGAAGCGTTTGATAATGCATCAGCAGCGGATAAGTCGCGCAATATTTCTTCAATCATTGCTTTAGACTTTCCATAAGGGTTGGTTGCTCCGTAAATCAGTAAATCCTCTGTGTATTGAGCCGTATCAGGTTCGCCATAAACCGTAGCAGAAGAGCTAAATATCAGGTTTTTAATACCGGCTTTAGCCATTTCTTCAAATAAGACCAAAGAACCATAAACATTGTTTTGGTAGTATTTTAGCGGCTGTTCGCAAGACTCACCGACTGCTTTTAAGCCAGCAAAATGAATGACGGCGTCAATTTTATGGGATGAAAAAATATCAGCCAGGGCTTTTTTATCCCGAATATCTTCCTGATAAAAGGTAACAGATTGGCCGGTTATTTTTTTTACACGATTGAGGGATTCAAGTTTACTGTTTGACAAATTATCAATGACAATAACTTCATACCCAGCGTGTAATAATTCAACACAGGCATG
>CAZNGU010000491.1:0-2487 GCA_964572325.1 uncultured Methylomarinum sp. | reverse complement strand
GGTTGCCACGGGCCCCCTCCGGTTAATTTATTTATTCGAACGTACTAAATAGTGCCAAAATACCTTATTTCAAGGCTATTTATAATTAAAACTAATCAAAATCAAGCTCTTTCAGGGTATACACATAAAGCTGATTATTGGCGGTTATTTTGTAATTTGGCACATACAGATTATAACGCTGTGCATCAGCTGAATCAGCCTGTTTGTAAACGCGACCAGCTTGATCGTAAAGATAGCCTGTTCGTTTTTCAGAAAAGCCACCATACCATAATCTTTCTTTTTTTAGATTATGTTGATAGCTTTCCAGACGGTAGTTTACATCTGCACCAGACAGTGGGTTAATTGCATAAGCTATAAAATACTCAGGCTTTAATGACCGGTGATAATTTTTTGCGAACGCAGGTTGCGAACTTTCGTTTGAATCAGGATCGATTAAGCCCGAACGAATAGCCAGTAACTGTTTTAAATCTTGCGGCTCACGGTGCATTAAAACAACAGGAAGGCCTTTATGTTGAATAATTCGCACTTCACCCGATACTAATTCAGCCAAATTAAAGCGAAGCAAATAATCTTTTTTCTTTATGGCTGATGAATCAGAGTAACCCGAGAAAACAGCCCATATAGAAACAACTGCAATGAGGAATAACAACAGAAAAAGTATTAATAAATTTTTTCGTCGTTTTGTATTAGCTAACTGGCCACTATCTTCAACGGACTTATCAATATTCATACTAAATCTTTAACTTTTTTCGATTCTTTATAGCGCAAGTAATCCTGTAAAACTTTTGCGTGATCAAATGCCAGCTCCGTCGGCAGCGCATTAAGATTAAACACTGACACGCTCTTTGCGTCATCAGCGGCTTTTGGTGTACCCGTTGCTATTGCAATATAAATAGCCGTTGCCGTATGTCCACGATCATCCCGCGCCGGATCAGAATAAAGACCAAGCAAACATTGCAGAGTCACATCCAGACACACTTCTTCTTTTGCTTCTCGAATAGCGGCCTGCTCAACCGTTTCACCCACGTCCACAAAGCCACCGGGAATAGCCCAGCCATAGGGTGAATTTTTTCGTTCGATCAGTACAATGCCTATTTGGTTTTCATCATCGGTTAGCTCGATAATTGCATCGGCTGCCAATAACGGTGTAACGGGGCGAAAATTCGCTTTAGCCATAATAGTTACTCTGCAAACTTGTTTTTAAAACGAATGATGCGCGCGCGTTCCCGTTTATCTGGTCTCTTTCTGGGTGCCGCTATGTTCTGCGCCTTACGCTGTAAACTTATCGTTTCTCGTTGCGCTATACTTTCTGCTGTTTCCTGATAAAGCTGTTGTGCAATAGTAGCCGAACCACGTTTATCAGACAGCTGTAAAATCTCAATGGTAAATTTATACAAACCTTTTGTAATAACCAGCGTTTCGCCCATAGCCAAAGAGCGCGATGGTTTTACTCGGCTGCCCTTATTTTTCTCAACAACATGCACATGCCCACCCTGCACCGCCTCTGTCGCCAGCTTACGTGTTTTATAAAAACGAGCGGCCCACAGCCACTTATCTAACCGGACATTCACACTTTAATACTCATAACATGATGTTTATATAAAAATGCAGTTAGCAATCCTAATTGGTTATTTTATCGACGGTGCAACATGAGTATAATAATAAGGCTTTACCGCAGGAACAATACTTTATTTTTTATCGTTAAACCAAAAAATATTAACTAAAAAAAGGGTTGCCAGTTATGACTTACCACCACCAAGACATGGCGGTGACATAGGTGCAGTACCAAAAGTATCCTGCCATTCAGACTCTGTATAGGTATGTAAAGCAAGTGCATGAATTTTACCCTGAAGTTCTTCTTCAAGAATCTTATTCACTATTCGATGCCTTGCTAGTAATGGTTTACCCGAAAAATCTTCTGAAACAAGCACAACTTTAAAATGTGACTCTGAACCGGCCGGTACATTATGGTTACTGCTTTCATTCACCACGTCCATATGCAAGGCATTAATACCCGTTGCCAACTTTGCTTCTATCTCACTCTGCACATTCATACTAAAAAACACTCATCCCGAAAAATAAAACTAACAATCTAGTTATCCTGATAAAACCGCATGCCCATTAAATATTCATGATTATCATAATAGCGGTAAACAATTTCACCTTTCGCTTGGATAACCTTAACTTTTCCTGCGGGCGCAATATTCATTGTCACCGTTAAAATATCACCCACGGTTTTTGGGTTATCTGATGCAAAACAAACCCCTTCCAGCGAAAAATCGACCGCTTTCATGGTTGTTTTTTCACCCGAAAAATTACTGACACTCACCGGACGCCCAAAAGGTATTCGCCGATGCTTACGCTTTTCTGTGATCATATTATTACTCTCCCTGAATTAAGCATAACTCAATCATTCCCCATATCTATTTCCCCATCACAGCATCCATCTAGGAGGGAATAAATTATTTCGATATTAGACCAAAGTAC
>CAZNGU010000490.1:0-2487 GCA_964572325.1 uncultured Methylomarinum sp. | reverse complement strand
CGCTGGTTTTCCGCAATAATCGGTTTGGTATATTCGTAAACTAGCACAACCAAAAAACCGGATATCATGGCCACCACGCCCAATGTTGCGATTAAAGAAAAACTGGACGGTAATGGCGGTATTTCATCAGGCTTGTTTTCTGAGGAATTATTCATGATTATTTATTTTCACCGTATATACGAGGCTGTGTGTAAGATTCAATTAGTGGTGTCGCCGCATTTGCGAACAATATGGCATACATAACCGCTTCTGTAAGACCGCCAAATAAGCGAATAATCACGGTTAAAAACCCCACTAATAAACCAAATACAAAAATCCCCAGCGGTGTTACAGGTGATGCCACCATATCACTGGCCATAAAAACAGCTGCAAACATTAAACCACCTGAAAATACCATAAAAGCAGGGCTAGGGTATTTAGCACTATCCAGTAAATAAAAGCATTCAGCAGAAATTATCGTTCCCAAAATCACAGCAACGGGAATGCGCCAGTCCAGCATATTTTTAAATACCAGATACATTCCGCAGACAATAATCAAAATAGAAGATGTTTCGCCGGTTGATCCTGCGGTAAAACCCATAAACAGATCATAACTATCCGTCATAATGCCTTGAAATTTCATCAATGCCAAGGGTGTCGCGCCGCTAAACCCGTCAATACTAACTTGTACTGTCCATTCTGCGGTAGCCTCTGGCTTCATAAAAGGTAAGGCCAGGCTTGAAGGAATAAATTCAACAAAGCGATTCGCCGCTAATGCCGGTGTCCAGGTGGTGATGGATACCGGAAAGGCGGCCTGGACAAAAGCACGCCCGACTAATGCAGGATTAAAGACATTAAAACCTAGGCCTCCAAACAGGGTTTTGCCCAGGGCTATAGCGGTAAAACCGGCCACTGCCCCCATCCATAAAGGAAATCCCGGAGGCAATGTCATAGCTAATAATAATCCGGTAATAATGGCACTGGCATCGGTAATTGTGGTTTTTTTATCGGATAATTTACAGAATAAATGTTCTGTCCCCATACTGGCAAATACGGTAACCAGCATAAGAGCCAAAGCACTGATACCAAATTGATAAGTGGCATAAGCGGCTAATGGTAGTAAGGCATAAACCACATTGCGCATTATTTCAGCGACTGTCGGTGCTTTTCGAATATATGGTGAGGTGCGAATACCTATTTTAGGTTGATTAGCCATTTAATTATTAGCTTCCATAAGATGTCTTTCACGGTTCAATGTTTTGGCAATTCTAAAATATTGTACCAGCGGAATATTTGATGGACAGACATAACTACAACAGCCACATTCAAAGCAGTCATTCAGGTGATATTTTTCTTCCATAACATCATATTGTCGTTTTGCGGCCAGCATACCTAGTTCAGATGGATTCAGGTTGATAGGACAAACCTGTAAACATTGAGAGCATTTAATACAAGGTAAAATATCATCCCGTTTTGTCGCTCTTTTATCCAGCACTAAAACTGCGCCAGTGCCTTTTTTTACCGGGGTATCAAGAAAACCGGCCGGCATACCCATCATCGGGCCACCTAAAATTAGCTCTGCTTCATTACCCGTGAATTCAGCATGCTCCAGAATATGGCTTAGTGGTGTACCCAGGGGTACCATATAATTACCCGGTTTATTTAGGTCGTCCCCGGTAATGGTTACAATGCGTTCAATTAATCCCTGGCTATGCGGTAATAATTCTCCGATTGATGCCAAAGTAGCAACATTAAAAATGGCCACACCAATCGAAGAGGGTAATTTTCCGGATGGAATTTCCTGGCCTAAAAGCGAATAAACCAGCATTTTCTCAGCACCTTGAGGGTATTTGGTCAATACCGCTTCTATACTAATGCTGCCATCTTCCGGTAGATGGGGTTTAATGGCTTCCAGCACATTCATTTTATTATCTTCAACACCAATAATGGCTTTGGGTGCGTCAACTGCTTTCATGGCGATGCGTATGCCTAGCAATAGAAATTCTATTTGCTCCAGCATGATCCGGTGATCGGTTGTTAAAAAAGGCTCACACTCGCAACCATTAATAATAATAGTATGAATATTACAGTCATCAGGAATACTCATTTTTACGTGGGTGGGAAAAGATGCTCCGCCCAGCCCCACCATACCGGTATTTTGAACCGCCTGAATTATTTCCTGGCACGACATTTTCTCAAAGTCTTGCGTTTTACCAATATAAGGCATTTGTGTTGAACTTAAGGCGGTATTGATAAAAATCGCCTGTTCTTTATTACCTTTGGCATTAGGAGCCAAATCAATTTGTTTAATCGTGCCAGAAACAGAAGCATGCAATGGCACAGACATAAAGCCATCTGCCTTTGCGATGAGTTCTCCGCGTTGAACTTGTTGCCCTGTATGCACAACAGGAATGGCCGGTTTGCCAATATTTTGTGATAAAGGCAAAATAATTTGCTTGGCAAAAGGCAAACGACGTGCCTGGTGGTCGTGTGTTTCTTCCTTAAAAC
>CAZNGU010000489.1:0-2489 GCA_964572325.1 uncultured Methylomarinum sp. | reverse complement strand
AGTTGGACAGCTGAATGACCTTGGCTTATCTATTAATGAAGGTGTTGTAGTAAGCCCTGCAGATGAAGAGCGTTATCGTTCTAACGCGCAAATTGAAAATCTGGATGTCCTTAGAAGATCTATTAATGAAGGTGCTGTATTAGTTCCTGAAGATGAGGGTCGCTATCGTTCTAGTGGCCTTATTGATGAGGATGGCAACGCCTCTATTGATGGTAAATTTTTAGGAAACGTAAATCCAAAAGATAGCCAAAATTCTAATGCTGCATGTGATGCTATTATCTGCATGTCAGCTCTCTCGACTTCATACAGTAGCTCAACATGCAGTAATGCAGTTAACAGTTACTTTAATATCAAGGTCACTAAGGCGGTTGAGGCTGAGGAAGAAACGGAAACGGCAGAACAGAGCGAACAAACTGAAGTATTTGACCCAGATGCCACTTCGGAAAAACGAGCTCAGTGGTTAGATAATTGCCCAACACCTAATGTTGGCGTCATTAAGAGTAGTATCACCAACAATTATGGTACTATAGCTAACCTTTAATTCCTTTTAAATATTAGGCAACATTATAATACACACATGGTTTATTCCATGTGTGTATTTTTTTGTTCTTTACTTTTATACCTACGATCATTCAACCTGTATATTTACCCGCTTCGTCATTGATCCTGCGGTATGAAAAATGTGTCTGGAACACATTTGACACCGGTAGGTACTCGAAGAGCTAAGCACACGACGTGCTTAATCAAAATGGGAATCCATGGGGCAGTGGCACTAGCCACTATCCTTGGATCCCCGTATTCGCGAGGGTGACGGACTTGTGTCAAATCATATTGGTTTTGTACAAATTGAATGACCCAAGTAACTTGGACATAGCTATTCTTGTTCTTGTAGTTCTTTCCGTTTTGCGTGGAATCTTTTTGCTTTTGTAGACACATCTAAGAAGAAGTTTCTGAGCGGATTCGCTAGTGCCCGTTTTTCCTTGTGAAAAACAGGGGGGGTAACAACACACAGTTGAGTGAGTTTTTCTAGATCACAGACTGCATTATCTAGTACTTTAAGTGTTCTCACTAATAACACTAAATTTTTGGTCACAATTCGAGGTGGCGCAATTAAACTAAACCCCTGCGCATCTGAACTATCAAATGCCTCATCGACATTTTCTTCTTTATTATCAAACAGTGCTTGCTCATCAGCAAGGCGCTGCTTAATAGTTTGGGTTTCTTTATATAAATCATCATACACTTTAGCTAAATCAGAATTAAATGAGTGTGTCATTTCTGTTGCCACTTTAGCTATTAATGGGTTGTTGTCATTAGTCCGATGTAAAATTGATGACATAACACTGGCAATATAAAAAGCCGATGGATGGGGGTGTTTTTTATTTTTTTGGCCAAATACAAAGCTTGCATCTGGTTCTTCGGCATCAATTTCATCTAGATGATCTAGGTAATTTGAATCCCATAAAAAAACGGTAAATTTATGATGCAATTTAAAGATAACGGGTTGAGCGCCTTTGCTTGCAACTTTTTTTTCTTCAACTTCCACGTATATTCTCCTTAAGAATTAGAATTTAATGCTGATCAGAACCATCTCCATCATCTTGTGGTGATGCGCACTCATCAATAAATTATTATGTTTTTTGCTACTAAAAACATTCATACCTAGCCTTAAACTTTATATTTTCAGCCTTAATATAAATGCTTTACATTAAAATTCTACCATAGCCCTCCATTTTGTCTATATTTCTTTCTCTGTTTATACTTTCTGAGCAGCTATTACTCTATGGGGTATTACATTTTATGCTACAATTAAAAGACTAGGCTCAACGTGCTTATTACCTAGTTGAAAGCACTGAATTAACGCACACAAAAGGTGAATGATCATGGATCACTTTGCAAGCATAATAAAAAATGCACAATATAGCGAGGATACAACAGCTCTGATAGGACTTGAAGGCATACAGTGCTCACAAGTCTTAGGTAGGGAAAGCATCGAGTTTAAGCAGAATACCTTTAAAGAGGTATTCCGAGATGCATCGTTATTGTTAGTAGCTGGAGGTGGGTATCTATCCTCTCACATAAAACAGTTGTATGGTGGGGTCTTTGTAGGGGTAGACACCCACTTCATAATAATAAAAGTACTCTGGGATGGCCGAGTCAACCTGTGGAGCATCCACAGGGCTGATGGGAAAAACTTAACGGCGAATAACATTGCGGATCTGCTAGTCCGCGTTGTTAGATTCACTTAACAATAAAGGAGAAGGGACCCCTCTTCTCCTTAACTTTTATATAATTAAAATCCTAAACTCAAAATAAACCCCATTAAATTGAAGAGCATGCGCCTAAGATAAACGCATTATTTCTTTGGCTTCGGTGTTGTTTTTTTGTCTCCACCGCTGATAAAAGCAAGCAGATCATCAACATCTTCTTTTGGCGGTTCGGGAGGTTTCTCTTTTGGCTTAGGCTTAGTAGGCTTAGGCTTAGGCTTA
>CAZNGU010000488.1:0-2498 GCA_964572325.1 uncultured Methylomarinum sp. | reverse complement strand
GTGAAACCAAAATCCTGCGTCAAACTTTCGTATATTATTAAATTCTCGTTCCTAATTATATCCCTAAAACAGGCTCAAGGTATTCCCATATTTTATCGGCGATTATTTTTTGCGCTTTATCATTAGGGTGTAGACCATCTTTTTGCATTAATTCTTTAACCAATGCCACATCTTCCAAAATAAAAGGAACCAATGTAATATTCATTTTTTTTGCCAGTTCCGGGTATACCTGATAGAACATATCAACATAGCGCTTGCCATAGTTTGGCGGTATGCGCATGCCTAAAAGCAAAACTGTTGCTCCAGTTTTTTCTGTACGCCTGATAATTTGCGCTAAATTATTTTTCATCGCTAGGGGAGACAAGCCACGCAAACCATCATTAGCCCCTAATTCCAGCAATAATATATTGGGTTTATAATCTGCTAAAATCTTGTCCAGACGAGCTAATCCACCCGCCGTAGTATCACCACTAATGCTCTCATTAAAAATACGATGAGATTGCTTCGCATGAATTATTTTTTCCTGCAATAATGCCACCCAGCCTTTGTTAACATTAATGCCATAGGCAGCACTGATACTATCACCTAAAACTACTATTGATTTAGCCGCTAGTGCTGTTGAAGATAATGCAATAATCAATGCAACTATTATTTTAATCATTTTATAAGCTTAAATATGAATATCATTGAAACAAAAAACCTGGGCAAAACGGTTGCCACTTCTGAGGGCTCTTTGTGTATTTTATCAGATGTAGAATTAACCATTAAACAAGGAGAAAGTATAGCGATTATTGGCGCATCCGGCTCTGGAAAATCCACTTTGTTAGGTTTACTGGCGGGTTTAGACACGCCGACTCAAGGCCAAATTAAATTAAAAGGCCATGACTTAACAGCAATGGATGAGGATGGCCGAGCACAATTGCGCAATCAATTTATCAGTTTTGTTTTTCAATCCTTTCAATTATTGCCAGGCCTTACAGCTCTAGAAAATGTAATGTTGGCTTTAGAACTCAGAGCTGATAAAAATGCAAAAAAAGCCGCTGCAGCACTTTTAGCCAGAGTGGGATTAACGGATCGACTCAGCCATACACCCATGAAATTATCAGGAGGCGAACAGCAGCGCGTCGCCCTGGCTCGCGCTTTTGTCACAGAACCTGCCATACTGTTTGCCGATGAACCGACAGGAAATCTGGATAGCAAAACAGGCGAACAAATCATCGAATTATTATTCGAACTCAATCAGGAAAAACAAACCACACTGGTACTGGTTACTCACGATAATGCACTCGCTGAAAGATGTCAGCGCGTTATCAAACTGGAAGCAGGTTGTTTAGTATGAATCGCCTAGCTCTGGCTGCACGTCTATTACTAAGAGATGGCCGCAGTGGTGAGCTCACCCTATTAGTAATAGCACTCATTATTGCAGTCAGTAGCTCAACTGCAATCAGCTTATTTGCAGACCGTTTACATCGCACCATGAGCACCCAGGCCGCTGAATTTTTAGCCGCTGATTTAGTCATTACCAGCCCTGAATTAATCCCCACCATCTGGATCGGAAAAGCTACGTCTCTTAATTTAAAACACGCCCGAACCGCTGAATTTTCCACCGTATTGATTGAAAATGATGAATTTCTTCTAGCAGGGACTAAAGCAGTTAGCAACTTATATCCATTACGAGGTATTTTAAAAACCATTACCACAGATTACAGCCAAGAGAGCATAAGACACAAAGGACCAAAACAAGGTAATGCCTGGGTTGACAAGCGTGTTTTATCGGCTTTAAAACTTAAACTAGGCGGTAATTTACAAGTGGGTGAAACAAGCTTAAAAGTTACTCATGTAATTAGTTATGAGCCAGACAAAAGAGGGGATCTTTATAGCCTGTCGCCACGGGTTATGATGAATGATGCAGACCTGCAAGCCACCCAGGTTTTAAAACCCGGCAGTCATGTGCATTATTTTTTTCAATTTAGTGGCTCTGCCGAAGCCATCCAGCGGTTTAATCATTGGGTTAAACCTTATTTAAATGCATCTCAGCGACTAATGGATATTCACCAGGATCGCCCGGAATTAGGTAATGCACTAAGCCGTGCCGAACGCTATCTGGGTTTATCCAGTATCGTGGTCATATTAATTGCAGGTGTCGCTATTGCTATGACAACACGTCGTTATAGTGAGCGTCATTTTAATACCGTTGCCTTATTACGTTGTTTAGGTTGTAAACAACATGAAATTATGAGCTTATATCTAGCCCAATTTATTGTTTTAGGTTTAATCGCCAGTAGTATCGGCGTTGGCGTTGGCTGGCTGGCACAAGACACGCTCTTTCATTTATTAAGAGACTTATTACCGGCTAAAGTAGCGAACCCGAGTATTATTGCGGTATTGCTGGGCTTTGTAACAGGACAAGCTATTTTATTAGGCTTTGCCTTACCTCCTTTATTAAGGCTAAAAAAAGTATCACCTCTACGAGTACTTCGCCGCGATTTAGAACCCCT
>CAZNGU010000487.1:0-2508 GCA_964572325.1 uncultured Methylomarinum sp. | reverse complement strand
TGGAGACAGTAGAACCCATTGTGATAGAGGTTTATCGTAGCCCAAGTTGTGGGTGCTGTAGTAAATGGCTGGCACATTTGAAAGAAAACCAGTTCGATGTGATAGATCATGTGACAAATGATGTGCAGGCAATAAAGGATAAATACGGTGTTCCTGAAAACATGGCCTCTTGTCATACTGCATTAGTTAATGGCTATGTTGTTGAAGGGCATGTGCCTGCAACAGATATAAAAAAATTATTAAAACTTAAACCTGCTGTTATTGGAATATCAGTTCCTGGAATGCCTTCTGGAACACCTGGCATGGAAATGGGTGGTAGAAAAGATCCTTACAAAGTTATTTCATTCGATAAAGAAAAAAAATATCAGGTCTTTAGTAGTTATGAGTCTGAATAATGATTCTTGCGGGTGATATAGGGGGAACAAAAACTATTCTGGCCTTATATGAGCATAGCTCAGATTGGGTTTGTTATAGGAAAGAAATATTTTCCAGCGCTGATTTTTTTAGTTTTTCAAATTTATTAGAGGCATTTTTGGGGGCGGAAGCTGATCTCGTGATACAAAGCGTTTGTATTGGAGTAGCAGGACCTGTTGTAAATGGAGATTGCATGGCCACAAATTTACCCTGGTTGTTGAAAAGAAAAGAAATTGCCGTTAAGACTGGAGCAAAGCATGTATATTTGTTGAATGATCTTGAAGCAACTGCATGGGGGGTGTTAAATTTATCTGAGGATAGCTTTGTAGAGTTGAATCCTGATGCTAAAGAAAACCCGGGAAATAAAGCTGTTCTTGCTGCAGGGACAGGTCTGGGTGAGGCTATGGTTATATGGAGTAATGGAATGCATCATGTCGTTGCAACAGAAGGGGGGCATGCAGATTTTGCTCCCAGGAATGAGCTGGAAATTGGATTGTTACGTTATTTGATGGGCGTGTATTCCCAGCATGTAAGTTATGAGCGTGTTATTTGTGGCCAAGGCTTGGTCAATATATATCAGTATTTAAAGTCACAACAATATGCCCACGTTGATAGTGAGCTTGAGTTGCAAATGAGTGAATCTGATCCTGCGGCTATCATAAGTGAAAACGCGGTAGTGGGTGGTGATCCTTTATGTATTAAAGCATTAGAAGTTTTTTGTGAAATCTATGGAGCAGAAGCGGGAAACCTGGCATTAAAATGTTTGCCTAAAGCAGGTGTTATATTAGCGGGTGGTATTGCCGCAAAAATATTGCAGGCCATGCAAAACGGTGATTTTATGCGGGGGTTTTTAGCTAAAGGCCGTTATAAAACAGTACTGAAAGATATATCGGTCAAAGTGTGTTTGAATTCAGAAGCGGCACTTTTAGGTGCTGCAACAGTAGCAAAACAAAATGAAAATCGGTGTACCTAAAGAAGTTAAAGATAAGGAAGCAAGGGTTGCAATGACTCCTGGTGGAGTAGCAAGCCTTGTACAGTCAGGAAATCAGGTTGTTGTTGAAGTGAGTGCGGGTATCGGTTCAGGTTTCACAGACGAACAATATCAAGAGGCCGGTGCTGTCTTGGGTTCAACTGCTGAAGCATGGAAAGTAGATCTGGTTGTTAAGGTAAAGGAGCCGCAAGAATCAGAATATCAATATATAGAAAATCAAATTGTATTTACTTTTTTTCATTTGGCAGGTGTGGCTAAAAGCCTGACAGAAGTGTTGATCAAAAAAGGAGCGACGGCTTTAGCTTATGAGTCATTGGAGGATGAAAATGGACGATTACCTATTTTAGCTCCGATGAGTGCAATAGCGGGGAATATGTCGGTCCTGATGGGGGCGTATTATCTGGCTCGGTTTAACCAGGGTAATGGAATGCAACTGGGAACAATACTAAACAAATCATATGGCAGGGTGGTTATTATAGGTGACGGTATTGTCGGGCAGCATGCGGCAAAAGTAGCTTCTGCAATGGGAGCTCATGTCACTATTGCAGGTTTGAATGAAGCAAGATGGCTAAAGCAACATAAAGACTTATTGCCCGAAGTAAGTTTTGTTAAGTCAAATAAGGATAATATTAGTAGGCTTATTATTGATGCTGATTTAGTTGTTGGAGCTATTCTGCTTAGAGGCGCCAGGGCGCCAAAAGTAATAACGGAAAAAATGCTAAAAAAAATGCAAGTTGGTTCGGTAATTGTAGATGTAAGCATTGATCAAGGGGGTTGTTTTGAAACTTCAAGGCCAACGACACATTCAAATCCTGTCTATGTAAAAAATGGGGTGATCCATTATTGCGTGTCCAATATGCCTGGCGCTTATCCAAAAGCTTCAACTATTGCATTAACCGATGTAACCATTCAATACATTCGAGAGATAGCAGAAAACTCGTTAAATGGATTTATGTCGGATAAGGGGCGAAATAAAGCAATTAATGTCTTTAAAGGAAGGATACTATCAATAAAAGTAGCGACAGATCTTGGTATGCTGGACAGCTACGAGGCAATGGAAGATGTTGGTCGCACAGGCAGGGCATAGCTTAGGTATGTTGTGC
>CAZNGU010000486.1:0-2508 GCA_964572325.1 uncultured Methylomarinum sp. | reverse complement strand
TCTATAAAAACATTCGACTCACCTCCAAAGATGGAGAAATAGAATGTGGCAAAGGAAAATCAACGCTGGTACTAAAAACCTGCTTTCTTAAAAAAGTATAATAATTATAAAATTAAAGAGGAGCACCGTATATGTGTTGGAGTGGTGAGGCATCTGCTGTATTAGCCGTTGGCGGCTTGGCAACAGCAGCGTATATTGCCAACAAAGGCGAGTCCAAAGAATTGTGGATTCCATTAACCTATTTTGCCTTAATGGAATTATTGCAGGCTTTTACTTATGTCTGGATTGATTTATGTGATAACCCTACTAACCAGGTGCTTACGCTTTTTGGGTATCTCCATGTGGCCTTTCAACCTTTCTTTGTGAATATGGTGGCCATGTATTTTATTCCGGAAAGTGTTAAAAATAAAATTAGTACCGTTGTTTATACCTTATGCGGTATCAGTACTGTCGCCATGCTGGTTAAACTGTACCCTATGGATTGGGCCGGCGCCTGTGTTGTAGGTATTGAAGGATTTTGCGGCACACAAGCCTGTTCAGTATCCGGTGACTGGCATATTGCCTGGCAATTACCGCTTAATGGCTTAATGTCAGAACCCGTAGACTGGTTATTTGGCTATGAATGGGGACTACACGTTTTTGCTTATGCCCTGGCAGCATTCTACTTACCTCTTATGTATGGCTCCTGGCGGTTTGTGGGATTTCACTATTTGATTGGCCCCTTCATATCAGACGTGACCACAGATGACCCTAACGAATATGCGGCCGTCTGGTGTTTATTTTCTATTGCTTTATGTGTCTCTGTAATAAAAACACCTATTAGAAAATATTTGCATGTTAAAAAATGGTTGTATTATCCAGAAGAGGAAAAGCTTACTTCCAAGAACTAACATATTTCTGAGTTGACACACAATATATGCTGTTTTAATTTAAACACTATATATTGTGTTGTCTTTTTAAAGGTTGTCGTTCTCGGACAGCCTCCTGGCTAAAACAAAGCCATTGCCTCCAGGCATTTTTCATAATGCTCTTTACCATTCCCCGTGTTTAATTTAAAGCCTGGCAAAGAAAAACCGTACCTTAACCCTGCTTTTTCAGCATCAATCACCCAACGACATAACTGGCTTAATCTCTCTTCAACATTATGCTCCGAAGTTTGATCATAATTTAAGTATAAATCAGCCGAAAACCCGCCTTCGTATTGTTTACTGTGTAAACCCTGTCCTTTTGCAAAGACTTTCCAGTGAATATGTTTTATGGGATCACCTGGCTGGTATTCCTTTAAACCATAAAAATCATCATTTCCCTTTAGCTGATTATTTTTTAAGGCTTGATCCTGTTGCCCTTCTGCTTCAGGAAAAGGCAGCTTGCCACGCCAGGGTTTAGGATAAACCAAAACCCTGGCAAGAAAACGCAGGGGAGACCAGGCACGGAAAAATCCTAAGGGAAAAGTGCTGGAAACAGTGATTTTTTCAAGTTCAAACCAACCTCTTTTATCTGTTTTACAGTACATTGTTAAATGCTTTGTTTCCTGTTTTTTCAGGCAAAAATGAATACTTTCTTCCAGGCTTAGTTGTAAGTTGAATCGTTCAATATTACCCGGGTTTTTAATGCTTATATCAAACCCCGCGTCTTCTCCGGCAAAAACAGCCGTTCCAGGCGAGGCAAAAACAAGCAGGGAAACCAAAGACTTAAAACTATGTAAAATGGTGATAAAAAAAATACTTGCCAATAGAAAAGTTAATAAATAAGCCAGATTATTGTTATAAACAATAGCAATAAGCAATAAGATAAGGATTAAAAGCAGAAACCCAAAGCCCTTTTTACTGGGAAGTATAAAAATACGCCGATGATTTAAGAGAACACTGCCATGAGTCGCTTTTTCACCCAGAAAAAAACGGCTTTGCCTGATTTTTTTTATTAAATTTAATTGCATTGCGTTAAGACACTGTAATATTCCTGAGTAGCGGAGCAATAATGGCATCAGAGTCTGTATTTGATGACTGTAAACGATGTCCTGCGACTGCAGGTAGTACAGCTTGAATATCATCGGGGAGTACCGCATTTCTGCCATCTATAAATGCCCAGGCCTTAGCGGCAGATAACAAAGCAATACCCGCTCGGGGTGAAAGACCGCAATGGTACTCTGAAGATTCCCGTGTATAGGCGATGATATCCTGAAGGTAGTCAAGCAACGCAGACGAAACATGCGTTTTAGTGACTTGTTGTTGCATTCCTGCAAGTTGATTAGGCAGTAATTGTACTGATAAGGCATCAATCAAATTATGGCGATGACTGCCGACCAATAACTCCCGTTCTGCCTGCTTATCCGGATAGCCTAATTCAATACGCATTAAAAACCGGTCTAATTGAGATTCAGGGAGAGGAAAAGTACCAATTTGATGAGACGGATTTTGGGTGGCAATCACAAAAAATGGCTGGGGTAAATCATAGGTTTTACCCTCTACTGTCACTTGCTGCTCTTCCATTGCCTCCAACAAGGCGCTT
>CAZNGU010000485.1:0-2509 GCA_964572325.1 uncultured Methylomarinum sp. | reverse complement strand
AGTTTCCTATTTATGTAGCCGGTGAGTTTAAAACCACACAGCAGACTTTAGAAATCATTAATTCTTATTCTGGCTCTTGTGTTTTTACAACCTGTCTGGGTGGCCAAGAAGAATTTGATACCGCAGTAAACGCCGCCTGTTCAGTCAAAGAAACCATGCGTGATTTACCTATTTTTCAACGCTTTCAAATTTTAATGGCTATTGCTGATAAACTGCGCGCTGAACGCAATAAAATGGCAGAAATTATTGCCTTGGAAGCGTCCAAACCCTTAAAAATAGCTCAAGCAGAAGTCGATCGTTCTATTCAAACTTTTATCGTCTCTGCTGAAGAAGCCAAGCGTTTGCCTGGCGAGATCATGAGTATAGACTGGAGTGAAGCTGGTGCAAATAAAGAAGCCATCGTAAAGTATTTTCCCGTGGGTGTTGTAGCAGGGATTGCACCCTTCAATTTTCCACTTAACCTGGCAGTACATAAAATTGCCCCGGCAATTGCCTCGGGTTGCCCTATTGTCCTTAAACCCGCCTCAAAAACACCGATAGCCGCCTTATTTCTAGCGCAAATCATTGATCAAACTGACTTACCCAAAGGTGCATTTTCTGTATTGCCCATGGATAGAAAAGTCGGTAATCAACTGGTAACAGATCCGCGCTTTAATTTGCTTAGTTTTACCGGCTCCCCTGACATAGGCTGGGAGATGAAAAAGAATGCCGGCAAGAAAAAAGTCATTCTGGAACTCGGCGGCAATGCCGGACTCATCGTAGATGAAGATGCCAATATTGAACGTGCTGCAGCTAAAGCCGTGAACGGTGCTTTTTCTTTTGCCGGTCAAACCTGTATTCATACCCAACGTATTTATGTCCACAACCATGTCTTTGATGCTTTCATTAAATTATTTAAACAAGGCTTGACCACATTAAAAATAGGTAAGCCAGAAGATCCTGAGACCGATTTTTCTTCCATGATTGATGAAAAGAACGCACAACGCATTGAATCCTGGGTTAATGAAGCGGTAGCTGCAGGTGCAGAAGTGCTCTGTGGTGGCGTGCGAACCGGCACTATTTATGCCCCGACTGTACTAAGCAACACCAAAAATGATATGAAAGTGTGCTGTCTTGAAGCCTTTGCTCCCATCGTTATCATAGAAAAGTTTACTGACTTCAAGCGAACCATTAGTGCCATCAATGATTCTGACTTTGGTCTACAAACAGGCATTTTTACCCACGACAATCGTAAAATAAATTACGCTTTTACTAATCTACATGTGGGCGGAGTTATTATTAATGATGCTCCAACATTCCGTGCCGATCATATGCCTTATGGTGGTGTAAAAGACTCAGGTTTAGGCCGGGAAGGCCCTAAATATGCTATTTTTGATATGATGGAGCCGAAAGTATTGGTTAATGATTACACCGATGGTCTTTAGTCCCAGTTAAAAATAACTTCCATACCGGCATGATATCTTCAGATCGTAGGACGGAAAAACGATAGCGCATTCCGCCAATTATACTTCGCGCGGTCACGGATGCGGAATTTATGGCGAACTGATTTTTGTCCAGAGCAAGGCGCTGAATCAGGCGCATAGCAAGCTACGCAACTGATTCAGCAACGCAGCTATCGGCAAAAACTCAGTCGTTAGAAATCCACATCCGTGACCGCACGAAGTATATCTTAAAAATGTCGAAAAACGCTACCGCTCGCTATTCCACCATATGGGTTAAAGAACCGCAGCAAAAAGCATCTGAAAAGAGCTTGATAGATCAGCGTCTTTAAAGCCTCACATTTTCAACTCTTCTGCTAACCGGATAAAGGCTCAATTAATATCTCAGAATAAGCTCTTTCCCTTTTTGAATCATTTCCAGATGTTTCATAAAATTCATTCCCAATAATATTTCATTGCCTTCCATATATGGATTAATAGTCGCCGAATATTATTAATTTCAATAGCACCAATACTTACTGAATCCAGTTTTGTAGCAAAAACTTCAATAGAGCCATTAGCAGTGCGGCTCTGCACTGGATATCCTTTCGCTAATTGTAATTGCCGAGCAATAGTTTCAGGAATACTAATTAAAGTAGCTCCGGTATCGAGTAAAAAAGTAACCGGTTTAGGGTTTATTTTATGGTTATAAAATTTTAGGTAAATACCACAATTGGCTTTTCCATCCAAGATTGAACATGATGCCCTATCGGGCAAAAAGACAAGAGCAGCAACGTTCTACTCTCAAAAAAATAAACTTCCTCTTTTCTATCAGAGCTGATTATAATCCAGCTTTATTATGAAAACAATCCAAAAAAGCCCTCTCACTCTGAAGCTTATCTTCCAGGAAAACTGGAATTCGTTCCTTGCTGTCTATCCGACACTGGTTACTTGGTATATAGCTTACAACGTTTGGAAGATCATGAATTGCCGAGAACCTGACGGTCTTGGTTTCTCTACCTTTGCTTGTCCCGTCCATCCGTGCGAAATGCGTTATGTTCCTCATTCCTGTAAAAGCCGTTTTTGTTCAG
>CAZNGU010000484.1:554-2510 GCA_964572325.1 uncultured Methylomarinum sp. | reverse complement strand
ACAGCTATTCCCCGCAATCGGCGAAACCGTCCCCAAACTGCGCTTTCCTGAGTTTGATGAAGATTTAAAAACTGTTGGTTTTACCGAGCTAGGAGAAATAAAGATAGGGTTAACTCATAAGCCAAATTATATAAAATATGGAAAACCATTCTTATCCTCTAAGAATATTTCAAAGGGGTATATTGATTTTGAAAATATTAAATATATAAGTGAAGAAAAATTTTCCAGTATGCCAGAAAGTACAAAGCCTAAAGTTGGAGATATACTATTCACAAGAGTTGGCTCAAATTTAGGTAATCCCATAATTTTAGAAGAGGGTAGGGAGTTTGGAATATTTGTAAGTCTAGGCATATTTAGAGCTAACAAAAAGGTATCTAATTATTACATTAAACATTGGATGGATTCAGATTACTTTTGGGTGCAAGTAAAACAAAAGGTTGCTGGTGGTGCAAAAGATAATTTAAATACAACCTGGTTGAAAGAGTTCAAATTGTCTATCCCATTATTTTCAGAACAACAAAAAATCGCCAATTGTCTATCTTCCATCGACGAGCTAATCACCACCCAAGCCCAAAAAATTGAATTACTCAAAGCTCATAAAAAAGGTCTGATGCAACAGCTTTTTCCTGCCGCTGATGAGGTCAATGGATGAGTGAATTAACGGATTTTTATGGCGATATAAAAACCATCCTAGAGCAAGCGCGAAGCAAAGCACGCTCTGTGATTAATTCCGCTATGGTGGAAGCCTATTGGCTAATAGGTCAGCGAATTGTGGAGGAGGAGCAAAAGGGTGAGAGCCGAGCTAAATACGGGCAGGGAAGCTCCCAGCGACTTTTGGAAAACCTGTCAATAGAACTCTCCGCTTCCTTGGGTAAAGGCTTTTCCTATGCCAATTTGCGTAATTTTAGGCAGTTTTACCTAACCTATCCAGAGCAAGAGATTTGCTACACAGTGTGTAGCAAATTGAGTTGGAGCCATAATCGGCTAATCATGCGGGTAAATGATCCAAAAGCACGAGATTATTATCTCCATGAGGGTTCAGAACAACAAAAAATCGCTGATTGCCTATCTTCCATCGATGACTTAATCATCACCCAAGCCCAAAAAGAGGATGTATGAATTTTGAAGATGTAGCGAAGCAACTAATTCGTATTGATGAGAGTATTATTCTTATTTACGCCTTTAACGGTACAGGGAAAACTCAACTATCGGTTGCATATAAAAACGTAACAAAAGATGATAAAACTGGTAAGCATGCTGGAGTTTATTACAATGCCTTTAGTGAGGATTTATTATTTGGGATAACGATGAAGAAAATGATGGTGCTAATGTGCACCTTAATATACTGCCGAGTAGCTTAAATCAATTCCATAGCTTTTTGTATGAAAATGAACAATCTATAATGGGAAAATTAGCCTTGTATAGCCCTTCATATCGATTCAGGCTTAATAGTTATGAAGACCTAGAAAAAGGTATAGAGTCTGTTACTTTCTTTGTTGAAGGTGAAGATGATGTCCCTATTAAAATTTCTCGTGGTGAGGAGCGCATATTTGTATGGTGTTTTTATTTAGCATTATTGGAGGTTGATGGCTGGGCTAATGAACAAGAAGCGCATATTTTTATTGATGACCCAGTATCTAGCCTTGATGAGCACAATATTTTTATTACTGCTGATACATTATTTCAACAAGTCGAAGCTCACTACGAAAAAAAGAAAATCATCATCACCACGCATCATATTGGTTTATTTTCTATTTTGGCTAACCGACTTACTAAAGGCGAAAAAAGTGGGCGCTACAAAAATTTAACCGCAGTACGGATTCTAAAAAAAGTCCGCGAAGGTTTGGTGCTTGAAACACCTAGGCGAAGTGTGTTTCTTTATCATTTACATTTATTAGAAGTATTAGAAGTATTAGAAGTATTAGAAGTATTAGAAGTATTAGAAGTATTAGAAGT
>CAZNGU010000484.1:0-454 GCA_964572325.1 uncultured Methylomarinum sp. | reverse complement strand
ATTAGATGAAGCAGTAAAGGGGCAGCTATATACCTATCACTTTGCCTTATTAAGACAACTTTTGGAGAATATTGCTTCATTTCTAGGAACTGGAAGAGTCAGCCATACTTTGAATGAAATAGGTGTCGAAAGAGTTGATGATGCCGCAATTGTAATAAATACTCACTCCCACAAAAGCGTTTATTATCATCAAACAGAAATGATGAATGACACAGAGCAAGATTTCTTTAACGACATATTTAAAAAGCTGATTAAAACGTATAAATTTGTCTATCATGCGAGGACAAAATGACAGCACAAGATTTAAACAAACTAGGCAGTACACTCTGGGGCATTGCCAACGATTTACGCGGTGCGATGAATGCCGATGACTTTCGTGACTATATGCTGTCATTCCTATTTTTGCGCTATCTATCCGATAATTATGAAGCCTCAGCCAAAAAAGAATTGGGGC
>CAZNGU010000483.1:0-2513 GCA_964572325.1 uncultured Methylomarinum sp. | reverse complement strand
GATTTGTCGGGTTACGCTTTGCTAACCCGACCTACAGGGCTTTTTATAAGAAATCATCAGGATTATCAAAGTGATTAATTAGCTCATAGAAGGCATCTGCTACAGATTTACCAGAAGATAGTTCTACAGATTCTTTAAGGCTTAATTTGACAAAAATTCCTAGTCTAGGATTTACCAATGCAATATGTTGAATATCTTCGTTGTGATTGGAAAAATTAAGAGTGCAGTACAATAATAATTGCTTTAGATCTGAAACCCGAAATTCTCTTTCTCCAGCTTTTATTTCGTATAAAGTGTCTCCAGACAAAACATCACCAAAACAGGAAGATACTGCTCCGCAACCTAAGAACAATGGCGAAACAACAAGTGAAGAGCCTTTCTCATAGTCGTTAAAGAACTGTTTAGTTCTTTTTGCAAGCTCTATAGCCTCATCGTTCTCAGATGAGTTCGGAAGTTCTATTGAATCAGTTTTTTCAAGCCCCGATATATACTGGCAAGATTTCTCTGAGATTGTTTTTACAGTGCTTTCATCAATATCATCAATGCTATTTATTTCAAGTTCGACTGACTTTTCAAAGACGCGAAATCCTATTTCATTTACTAGAGCCCTTCTAGATGCGTCAATATCAGATTCAAGTTTTTCGAAAAAAGTTGTCTTTTGTAAGTTTAACTTTCGAACTAGTTTATTAATAAATGGAAATGTACGTTTCCATAGAGAAGCGTAATGTCTCGACAACTCTGTAACTGATATCACAGCAAAACGCCCCAGTCACCATTATTAACTCGCTCAGAAAACCAATCTAATAGCAAAACATCTATTTCCGGTAACTCCTTCTTTATCTTATCTCTCCAATGCTCACCTTCATCTTTTAATATATATGAAGCTATTAAGAGTGACCGTTTTTCCCATCGACTTAGTGAACCATAAGATTTCAATTTATCAGAAATCCAATAATCACAATCCCTTTGTGCCATAGCAAGTATTATATCGGCTCTAATAATTGGGTTATTTTCTGTTTTATACGATTTTGATATTGCGAAGTCAGTTTCTTCAGCCTTGTCGTGAGCTAGTATTCTTACAGCATATGAAAGGTTAACTGGGACTTGAGTAATGTATGATTCACTATTAATAAGCCTTCTTAGCTCTGTAAATATTATATCCTTAGTTTCATCATCTAAATCTGAGATAATTGCTCGAGTAAGAATCATTACAGAAGGAAAAACCGGATAAAGAATATCTAAATTAGATTTTTTGTCTTCTTCGCTCGCGAATAGTGAGTATATCGCAGCCTTCTTTTGAGTATCGTTTATGTACCTAACAGAGTTAATGAGCCTTCTTGTCAATGCCTGATTAATTCTGCTTTTGCTTATTTCTTTTCCAAGCATGCCTATAATATCGAACTTACTTAACTCTGACGTAAGCTCGCTATAGTCTTCTTTAGCTGTAGGTGAGTATGGGTCGTAAAATAATCGGAGTTTTAAAAAATTAAGTTCTTGTTGGTCGTCTTCTGAATTATCAGAGTTGTCACCGAACTCTGATAGCAATAAAAATTCGTTTGAACTCATGATTTGTGTCTTAGACTTTTGTATAGCAAGTCCTTCGTTTTCATGCAATTTTTCACACAGAAAAATTAATTTTGCGTATGCTTCCTCAACTGTGTTTGAAAATATAATGTAATCATCAGCGTATCGGCAAAACTCCATACCTTCTGATAACATAAGCCTATCTGTGCGATTTAATAGTAGCTCGCTTAGTAATCTTGCGGCTGGACCTCCGACAGGTAAGCCATAAGAGACTCCCTTAGATATTTTTGTAAGAATCTTCAGAATTCTTCTTATTGATTCAGTATTACCGCTTGCCTTTTTTAATGCATTTTCTAATCTGTGATGATAGATGCTTGGGTAGAAGTTTGAAATATCACACTTTAAGACAACTTGATATTTTTTTGCTAGTTCGGTAGCTTTTTCATTGAAAGTTGACCAGTTTGATTTTTTATCAAAAAGGCTACTATGTTCTTTATCAAAGTCATATCTATATGAGAACACTATATCGCGTGAAGCGGAAATCCTTGCGGCTTCAATGTCATCTGCAATTGATAAAACAAGCGCCAGTAAATAAGCGTTCCACAATGGGTCTAGTTGTGTTCCGTAACGGAAACCATAATAACCGACAGCTTGTAATGACCTTTCGTGTAGTAGAGGGTAATTAGTAATATAACTATCAAAGTCTTTATGAAAGTTCTCAAGTAAATCTACTACGGCTGTTTTCTTATCTTGAAAAAGAATATTTTCAACTGGAAAAGGAAAAATGTCGGTGTCTCCATGACTGACAACATTTTCTACTGCTTTTTTTAGGTACTGCCGAAATTGACTCATATCACTCCTTGTTTGTTGGTTTTTTTCTGAAGCTAACAGTATATTTAGATTGAGTTACTAAATATGCACATCACTGCCAGCCCTATATTTTTAGCTTCTATATGAAAAAACAGGGTCAGAGAGCAATTGTTTCTAAT
>CAZNGU010000482.1:0-2520 GCA_964572325.1 uncultured Methylomarinum sp. | reverse complement strand
GGAAACTCAATCGTATCAATAGGCACATTATCCGTATGACCTTCAATATTAATTACATTGGGCATACGCCTGATAACTTCAGCTATTTTTTTTAGCACAGGGCTTGCTTTAGTTGATAACTCAGCCTCTCCACTTAAAAATAATAACTGGCTATTCATTTCCAGTTCAATCCAGAAATCATTTCTTTTAACTTCAATCAGATCATTTTCAACATAAGGCTGTAACACATCTTCAAACTGCTCTGAAACCAGGAGTAACTGCTGCCTTTCCTTTAAAATTTCTTCACTTAATTTTCTTTGTTTATTTTTTTCTTCGGTAATCGGGTTATCTAATATTATTGGCTGAATAGTACTTGGCTCCATACCTATTTGAATAGGATCAGCATCCTTCCGCACTATATGCGCCTTAGAAAATGCCTCATCTAATGCATTAGATAAACTCGCATATTTTGCATTATTTACCGAAGAGATCGAATACATAACAACAAAAAAAGCAAACAACAATGTTACAAAGTCGGCATATGAAACCAACCAGCGTTCATGATTATCACTTTCATCAAGCATAGTCTTCTTACGCCGAGTCCTTGCCACTACCCTAAAACCCTCTGCTGATCGGCGCAAGGTAACAGAAATCTATAAAAGCAGCATGCAGTACAAATCTTCATTGAAGATATCCTGACAATTTTAATTCTATATTCCTTGGATTTTCACCTTCTGCAATGGCTGTTATCCCCTCCATCATCATTTCTTTAGTTTGTATTAAAGCATATGCCTCTAACTTTAATTTATTTGCAATAGGTAAAAACAGTAAATTAGCAAAACCAACACCGTAAATGGTTGCTACGAAAGCCGTGGCAATTCCAGCGCCTAATAGCTCAGGGTTTGCCAGGTTCTGCATAACTTGTATCAATCCTACGACCGCACCAATAATGCCAATAGTCGGAGAATATCCGCCCATTGCCTCATACACTTTTGCAGCCTGCATTTCAACATGCTCTATTGTATTAAGTTCTACATCCAGACAATCTCTAATAACCTCTGGCTCATTTCCATCCACCAATAACTGCAATCCTTTTTTAGAAAAAAAATCCTTTTCCTTATCCACAATAGCTTCCAGTCCCAGCAACCCCTCTTTTCGTGCTAAAGCACTCCAGCGAACTACTTTATCAATCTGAGTTTTAAGCAAAACTTTCCTGGGTCTAATAATCAACCATAAAACTTTAATGCTATGAAATATAATTCTAGGAGGAAAATGTAAAAAGGTCGCCCCCAGCGTACCACCGAGCACAATCACCAATGCAGGTAAATTAATTAACGAATATAAGTGGCCCCCCTCTAAAAAGTTTCCACCTATAATCGCGGCAAAGCCTAAAATAACACCCAGAATACTTAAAATATCCATTAACTTATTTTTTTAAATTCGTTTGCGATTTCATCAAGACTATAAATTCTGTCAGCAAGATTTGCGTCAACAATCGCTTTTGGCATTCCATAAATAGTGCAACTAGCCTCATTCTGAGCCCAGATAGGAAACCCTTTTTGTTTTAATTTTATTGCACCCTCTTTTCCATCAGCTCCCATTCCAGTCAAAATCACAGTGAGTACATTGGATGAAAATACCTTTGAAATTGAGGATAATGTAATATCAGCACAAGGACTATAGATTTCTCCCTCCTGTTTTTCTCTGATGGCCACTGTTTTTGTTCTAACACTTCCTTTAATTTCCATCTGCATTCCACCCGGTGCTAACAAGGCCTCTCCCGCTTTCAGCACATCACCATTTACCGCTTCTTTTACCGTCACTTCACATAACTGATTTAATCTATCTGCAAAACTTTTTGTAAAATTATGTGGCATATGCTGAACAATAAGTATTGGGAATATACAGCTGGATGGCAGATGGGTTAATACTTTTTGTATTGCCACAGGACCTCCGGTAGAAGCTACAATCACTAGCATCTCAATTCTTTTACTCCCTGACAGAGCGATAACCGGGGACGGTTGTTTTTGTCTCTTGTCAGTAGTAACGCTGACGGTCTTTGCTACAGCAGGTATTTCTATTGCTTTTATTACTGAACTATTTATATTCGACTTTAATCGAACTCTTTTTGTTTGCGAAGCAACAATGCGTACCCTGCGTCTCAACAGACGCTTCGCCATTTCCCTATCTCCATCGATCTCATCTAATTGCTTTGGTAAAAAATCAACAGCGCCAGCATTTAGAGCTTCAAGTGTCGCCTGCGCCCCGGCATGAGTAGCAGCCGAAAACATTAGTATAGCCGTAGGACATTTCTCCATAATCTTTTTTACCGCCGCTATACCATCCATAACGGGCATTTCGACATCCATAGTAATCACATCTGGTTCTAGCTGGGCAGCCATCAGTATTGCTTCTTTCCCATTTGATGCGACGCCAACAACTTTAAAATCAGACTCTTCTTCAAGAATTTCCTGAATTCTTTTACGAATAAACCTGGAGTCATCAACAATTAATACCCGAATAGTCATATAAAGATGAACC
>CAZNGU010000481.1:0-2523 GCA_964572325.1 uncultured Methylomarinum sp. | reverse complement strand
GGCGGACAAAAAGACCAGCAAGATTGGATGATTATTTTTTTCCATCTCCCTAATGCCAGGCTTCTCCCTTTTGAAAAAAAGAGATGATTAGTAGAAACCTTCAAATACACTGAGTAATTACAGAATAACAAGCTTGGTTATACAGCTATCGGGATCAAGTTTGTTTTTATATATTTTTCTGTAAATTTATGGACATCTAACGGTTGGCTAAAATAATAGCCCTGATAGCTATAACAGCCATTATCTTTAAGATAATTAAGTTGTTCCTCGGTTTCCACGCCTTCAGCGATTAAATTAAAACCTAAGCGATCTGCCATAGCAATAATGGTTTCAATAATAACATGACCATTTTCAGTCACATTGATATCATCTACAAAGGATTTATCTATTTTGAGTTGATCAAGAGGGAAGCGTTTTAAATAAGCTAAAGAAGAATAACCGGTGCCAAAATCATCAACGGAAAAGTTAATGCCCAACTGTTTAAGTGCAGTCATTTTGGTAATGATATCCTCCACATTTTCAACCAGGATACCCTCGGTTAATTCGAGAGTGAGTTTTGTGGGATCAGCTTGTGTTTCATTTAATACTTTTTTTACGATATCAACATAATTCTGCTGTCTAAACTGTACTGGACTGACATTGACAGCAATATGCTTAAGGGTTTTGCAATGTCTCCACTGGATAATATTCTGGCAGGCATCCCTTAGGACAAATTCACCTATTTCTAAAATCAAACCGGTTTCCTCAGCGATTGGAATAAAATCAATGGGGGAGATGAAGTTTTTTTCCGGATGCTTCCAGCGAAGGAGAGCCTCTGCGCCAATTAAGATACCGTGGGTATTTACTTGTGGCTGGTAATAGAGAATTAATTCCTGTTTTGATAAAGCAAGACGTAGATCTTTTTCTAATAAAATTCGAGTAAGAGCTTTTTCCTGCATTTCAGGCAGAAAGAATTGTGCCGTGTTTCTACCATCGGCTTTCGCCTGGTACATTGCGGTATCTGCTTGCATTAATAATTTTTCTAAATCATTATCTTCACCGTTTAGAATAACAATGCCCGCACTCATAGAGGTATAGAATCTATGTCCTTTTAAGTAAAATTCTTTAGCAATGGCAGCCTGTAGTCTATTGATAAGGCGCGATAATTCTATCGTTGCTGCTTCATAATTATTAGGAAGGTCAGTAATCAATAGAACAAATTCATCACCACCTAATCGAGCGACAGTGTCTTCCTCTCTAATGACGTGCATGAAGCGCTGGCTAATTTCTTTTAATAATAAATCGCCTACTGAATGACCCAAAGAATCATTGATGTGTTTGAAATGGTCAAAATCAATATAAATTAAAGCATTAAAATGTTTGGAACGTCGGGCTAATGCAATAACCTGGGTTAAACGATCGATGAGCAATAGGCGGTTAGGAAGGCGAGTTAAGGCATCGTGATAAGCTAAAAATTTTGCTTTGTTTTCTGCATATTTTCGGGAAATGCCAATACTCAATATGTAAGCCGCACGTTCTAAAAACTTACGTTCATGTTGTTTTTGTTGATATCCGTCAGGTAAATAAAATACCATGACACCTAATGCTTTATTATCTTCCATAATAGGAACATTATAATGTCCATGTCCTTTCATACCAGAAAACTGAGTTTCATGCCGATGGTCAACACAATGGGAAAATTGGATCTCTTTTTGCTCGGCTGCCCGGCCGCATAGGCAGTGGCCAAAGGCAACTTTTGCACAGAGTGTCAGTAACTCAGGTGCTAGTTGATAGTGGCAAAATAAACTGAGTGTTTCGCTGTCACCTTCGTTATCAGTTAGAAAAAGCCCAGATTTTGGCAGTATGCTAAGCCATTCCAGAGAGGTGATTTCTAATAGTGATTCTTGTAAAAACTCTTCTAAAGGTTTGTATGATAATTCTAAAAGCTTGGAAATAATACGTTTTTCATCAGAAGTTCTTTTTGATTTGTGTTCTGCTGATTTACGTTCAGAAATGTCTTGAATGGAGATGACCGCGCCCAGTACATTATTTTCCGAATCAATAATTTTAGACCCTTGAGTGGATACTGTTCTTATAGGTGCTTTTTTACAAACAGGGCGGATAATAAATTCCTGCGATTCAATTTTTTCATCATTTAACGCACGATATAAAGGGGTATCTTGTTGTTTAACAGGTGCACTATCGATGCCATGGTATAAAAGACATTGTTCATTCCAGTCTTTAGGCACCTGATCAGCATCTTTAATACCATGCATTTGAGAAATAGCGCGATTATATAAGGTGATATCACCTTCACTATTACAAGCAATAACACCATCAGAAATCGTGTTAAGTAATGTGTTTAAGAATAACGTTTCCTCTGCAAGTTTTTGTTGAGATTTACGTAAACTGGAAATAAAGGAAAAAACAAATAAAGTCAGTGAAATGGCAATGGCATAGATTATCCATTCTAAATATTGCTTTTGTTTATGGTTATGATTAAAGCTCTGAATTGTATTTGATTCTAATTGTAATAACGTTGTG
>CAZNGU010000480.1:0-2523 GCA_964572325.1 uncultured Methylomarinum sp. | reverse complement strand
GGTACCGGTAATAGCGCAGATGAATTAGCAGGCGCCAGACATACACTCACAGATAATCCACCGGATAAAATTATTGGAACTTACTGGCCTTATGCCACCACTCTATTTGACTTTACCCGGCGCTCAATGCCTTTAAATGAGCCGGGTATTCTAAGTACTAATGAAGTGTATGCGGTAACCGCCTATCTTTTATATCTTAATGGCATTATAGAAAAAAATGCGATTATGAATGAAAAAACATTAGCCAAAGTTATAATGCCAAACCGGAATGGCTTTATTAATGTTTACCAGTTAGAGGAGTCAAGCAAATGAGTAAAATACTGGCCTTTGCCGGCAGTAGTCGCAAAGGCTCCATCAATAAAAAACTGGTGAATATTGCTGCCGCAGCGGCAAAAAAAGCAGGTGCCACAGTAACTGTTATTGACTTAGCCGATTACCCCATGCCTATTTTTAACCAGGATTTAGAAACAGAACAAGGTATGCCGGAAAAAGCCCATGAGTTTAAAAGGCTATTAATAGAACATGATGGCTTTTTAATTGCATCACCGGAATACAATAGTGCATTTAGTCCATTATTAAAAAATGTGATTGACTGGGCGTCACGAGCCGAATCGGATAATGAGCCGCCCTTGCAGGCATACAAAGGTAAAGTGGCCTGTATTATGGCCGCTTCCCCAGGTGGAACAGGCGGACTAAGAGGGTTGGTTTTTTTGAGAATGTTATTAAATAACATTGGCGTTATTGTTTTACCCCAGCAACAAGCAATACCTCAAGCATTTAAAGCATTTTCTGAAGAGGGTACGTTAGTCGATAATAAGCAGCAGCAAGCTATAGAAAGTTTAGGGAATGAGCTGGCTCAATTTATAAAAAAATTGAAAGCATAAAGCCTATTTTTATACTATTCTTAACTACAGCTAAATAAAGGTCTTTATTTTATGGATTCAACACATCATATTGATATCTCTGACTTATCAATTTTATTGATTGAGCCCTCAAAAATGCAATCAAAAGTCATAAGTCAGCATTTAACCTCAGAAAATATAGGTAAAATAGAGTGCGTCCATTCAGGCACCGAAGCTTTGGAAGTGTTATCACAATATAAGCCTGATTTGATTATCAGCAGTATGTATTTACCTAATATGACAGCCGTATCTCTGGTTGAACAAATTAAAAGTAATGAGGACTTAAGCGATATTCCTTTTATGTTAATTTCTAGTGAAACCCGATTTGATGCCCTAGACCCAATTCGCCAAGCGGGTGTTGTTGCCATATTACCCAAACCGTTCAGTCATAATGATATTAAACGCGCATTAAATACCTCACTGGAATATCTTGATCCACATGAAGTGACTTTTGATAATTATGATATTGAAGATGTTCGGGTTCTGGTGGTAGATGATAGCAGTATGGCCAGAAAACATATTTCCCGAGTATTAAATAATATGGGAATTAGCCAGATTACACTAGCTAAAGATGGCAAAGAAGGAGTGGATATTTTTAGTGCCGCTGAAGAATCATTTGATTTAATTGTAACTGATTTCAACATGCCAATCATGGATGGGCAAGCATTAGTGGAATATATACGTGGCGAACTAAAAAATACTTTCATCCCTATTTTAATGGTCACCAGTGAAGACAACGAAACTCGATTAAACAATGTACAGCAAGCGGGTGTCTCTGGTATTTGTGACAAACCTTTTGAGCCGGAAACAGTCAAGGAAATATTACGAAGAACATTAAATGATGTTTGATTTCATTATTTTTTATTTGTTGCTATAAAGCTCATAATGTTGCTACAAAGCTTATGATTAAGTGCTAGAATTAGAAAGTGTAAAAAATAGTTCTATTTATCTCTTCAAAACCTTTAATTTTAAGGAAAACACCCATGAAATATCCATTACTATTAGCGACAACGATCGCAACCATGGCTTTATCAGGATGCGCTAATTATCCTGTAAGTACCTCCCAATCGTTTCAGGCAAAGGATCTAAATCCACAAGTCAGGTCAGGTGAGTTACAACAGACAACCAATACTTTTTTCGTTATTAATGATTCCTCTTCTTCAATGAGTGCCCCCTATTTAGGCTCAGGTTTTTCAGGAGAATCTTCTAAACTAGGCGTAGAAAAAGCATTACTGCAAAGAATGAACGAAACTATTCCCAATATCAGCTTGTCTTCGGGTTTGCGTAGTTTTGGTTATGGTCCTTGCACATCATATGGCTTCACCAAATTGAATCAAGCCGTTCAAGCTTATACACCTTCCGGCTTTAATAGTGCTATAGACAGTTTAAAATGTTCTAGTGGTGGTACACCTGTTGCCACTTCATTTGAAGCACTTAGCTCAGACTTGGCTTCTGCACCAGGCAATCTAGGTGTCATTCTTTTAAGTGATGGACATAATTACGATATTTCACCGGTTCCTGCAATTGAAAACCTAAAACAGCAATACGGTGATAAATTATGTATTCACACTATTTGGGTGGGTAATGAAAAAGAAATGGATGGCCAGGCTGTTTTAGAAGA
>CAZNGU010000479.1:0-2524 GCA_964572325.1 uncultured Methylomarinum sp. | reverse complement strand
GTGGAGCCAAAAGACCCGTCAGAATTCGGGTATTATTGAATCCTCGTTCCTAAGTTTTATCCCCTGGGATGAAATTCAGTATGCAACTGTTTTAATCTTTCCTGGGCGATATGCGTATAAATCTGAGTAGTTGCCAAGTCGGAATGGCCTAATAATAACTGCACTACGCGTAAATCAGCACCGTGATTTAACAAATGTGTGGCAAAAGCATGTCTTAAGGTATGGGGTGACAGGGATTTGTTTATCCCGGCCTTAACAGCATATCGTTTGATAATATGCCAAAATGCCTGACGCGTCATTCCTGAGCCTCGTTTGGTTACAAACAGGAAGTCACTTTGCCTGTCCGATAAAATATCGCTTCTTATGCCATTGACATAATCATTTAACCAACTCATTGCTTGTTCACCTATAGGCACTAGTCGTTCTTTATTACCTTTTCCGATTACTCTTACCAGACCCTGCCTAAAACTGACTTGCTCAAACTTTAAGTCAATCAATTCGGTGACTCTTAAGCCCGTAGCATAAAGCAACTCCAGCATCACTTTGTCTCTAAAACCAAGAATATTGCTTGTTTCTGGAGCATCAAGCAATAAATCTATATCTGTTTCAGAAAGGGATGCCGGTAATAATTTGCCTACAATAGGTGCTTCAATTAATAAGGTAGGATCAATTTCAATGGCATTTTCTCTTTGCAAATAACCATAAAAGCGTCGTAAGCTGGATAAAACTCTGGCTGCGGAGCGGCTGCCAAGCCCGTCTTTATAACGGCTTTGCAAAAATGAAGTAATGTCGTTTTGCTCAACCTCAATAAATGATTTATGTTTAAGCCAATGCGAAAAAATTTTTAAATCACTGCCGTATGCCGAAAGCGTATTTTCACTTAAGCCGGATTCAACCCATAAGGAATCTAAAAACAAATCAATTAATTCCGGGGATGTTTTCATTTTAAAAGGTGATCTGTTTATGGTGTATTAACAGGCAGGAATAAACATAAAGCAGAGTAAATTTGTTCGTGGTTTCATCTGTATCAAAAGAGTCGACATGGTAGCAATTTTTTTTAAGAAAGCGTGAATATCAATACTATCACAAAGCTTCTATTCACATTACATCGCTCTTTTTTACATACTTTCCGATAAAATTATTAATGGAGCAATATGCGTAAACCTGGCCGCTGAACTATAATAGCTTCATTGTTGTAAGAGATTTTAGAGTGTAATATATTTTGTGCCAGATCCCGAAGCACCCCTATTCAGTAATAATTAGAGAATGAATGTTTTTATTAAAACCTGTAATTCTTGTCTGTTAATCTTGTTGATAGGCCTTATTGCCGCAATTTTTAGCCTGACACCCATAGCCATCAATCTAGAGGAGGAGCTTGGTTTGGCATGGTTGTTTAAACAAAGAGGTGCTATGGCAGCACCTGAGAAAGTGGTCATAGTCAGTATGGATGGGTTTTCAGCAGAAATATTACATTTGCCAGATGATCCGGAAAAATGGCCTCGCAGTTATTATGCTCGGTTAATTGAAAAAATAAATCAACAAAATCCTTCGCTCATTGGCATTAATATTATTTTTAATGAAAACCGGGAACCTGAAAATGATTTTTTGCTGGCACAAGCTCTGGCTAAAAATAAAAATATTATATTGAGCAATTATATAAAACGGAATGTGATTGCATCGATTAACCCATCCAATGCTTTTAGCTACGAACGGATCATTAACCCTATCCCTATTCTGCAACAAGCGGCCTTAGAAACAGCTCCTTTTCCTTTACCAAAAACCGCATCAACTGTTAAACAATTCTGGACTCATAAAGAGAGTGCGGGGGGGCTCGCAACCTTTCCAGGTGCTATTTTTCAGTGTTATGTGTTTAAGCAGGTTTATCCGGAGATTTTACAGCTACTTATGCAACTTAATCCGCCCATTAATCAATCAGTACTAACAGCTGATTATGATATGGATACTATTCAACAAATCCAGAATGAGATTAGTAATAATGAAACTATACGTGAACAACTGATTCATGGATTAAACAAGACTAGTTTTTCTACTGAAAAAAAACGGCTGTTACGTGCTTGGTTGACTTTTCTGGATGGTTCAAACAGCCTTTATTTTAATCATTATGGCCAAGCGGGAAGCATAACGACTATTCCTTTTTATCAAGCTTTAGTTAGTGATATTTTAAATCCAGAAACTTTTAATAATAAAATCGTTTTGCTGGGCTATTCTGAAGATATAGAACCAGAAAGAAGTCAGGGGCTCTATACCGTTTTCTCAGGTGGCTTTGCTGAAACCATCAGTCCAATAGAAATTGCTGCAACGGCTGTCGCCAATCTTATTAACCATAACTGGATACAGTCGTTAAACCAGCAACAGCAGTTTTTTCTGATATTTACCTGGAGTGTTATCCTCAGCATTATATGCCGATTTCTTGCCTATAGACTGGCAATCGGACTGATTCTTTTTATCAGCACGGTCTATATAATCTATGCACATATCCAGTTTTCAAACAATTACTTGTGGA
>CAZNGU010000478.1:0-2527 GCA_964572325.1 uncultured Methylomarinum sp. | reverse complement strand
AATACAAGGAATGCTACTGCACGTGTATTAAAAATTGACGATGATCAATATCAGATAATGAAAGAAGATTATTTTTGTGATTTGGCGTTAACTGCAAGAGAAAATTGTGAGTTGCAAACACGTAGTGAAGAAGGGATGGAAATTTGTTTGAAGATGGGTGGGTATTTTACAAACAGTCGCCATTGCGGATACCAGCCTTAAAAAAGGTTAATTAATATAATTTGTCTAACAATTTATTGGTTGGTGAAGCCTTGTCAAGAAAATTCAGTACTTCTTTGTGTTTATTGATCTGAGCTATTTTTCTAGCATTTTCTTTATTGTCATTGCGCAAATTTTGATTTGCGCCTTTTGCAACCAATAATTTTACAATATCAAGATAACCCTGTCTGCTGGCAATCAATAAAGCTGTATCTCCATGGCTGTTTTTTTGGTTAATGTCACTGCCGGCCTGTATTAGTATTCTAGCTGTTTGAAGATGATGATTTTTTGCAGCAAGCATGAGTGCAGTACTGCCATTTTTTGTTTTTCTTTTTATATTTGTTTTTCCCTTTAATAGTTCTTTTAATACTTCGTTTCTACCTTTTAATGAGGCAAGCGCCAAGGGCGTAATTCCTTTATTATTAGCTAAGTTAGGTTTTGCTCCTTTACTGATTAGTAGGCTTACTATTGCTGCCTGGTTAGCATCTGTTGCGTGCCATAAAGCTGTTTTTCCTGAATCATCTTTTGAGTTTATGTTGGCACCAAATTTGAGTAGAGTATTTATAAACTGACTATTTCCAAGGCGAGATGAGAGCATTAAGACAGTTTTATTGTCTTGGTCTTTTGCCTGGATATTAGCTTTGTTTTTTATTAATAACTGAGCTATTTTAGGGTGTTTATTTTTGACGGCCCAAATTAATGCACTGTCTGCACCTTTTTTCAACTCATTTGGATTTGCATTATTTGTAAGTAATAAGTTGGTTATTTGAAAATGACCTTTTTTGGCTGCCCACATTAACGCCGTATTGCCATTTTTATCGGTTTTGTTTACATTGGCTCCCGCTTTGAGTAATTCTAATACAATTTTTTCATGACCTTTGATACTCGCGCGGATTAGTGCGGTCATTTGATCGCTATCTTGTACATTTAGGTCAACTCCACTTTTTATTAAGTTGTTGACTGCGTCTTCTTGTTTTCTCCAGCTTGCAACAATCAGTGGTGGCCAGCCGGCAAAGGGGTCATTCTGTTGATCTACAATAGAGGTGCCAGACGCTTTTAAGGTACTGATAGGTACTACGGTGTTATTCTTTTTTTTGTGAGTGGGATAAACGCCATTTCTAACGAGAAGTGAAGAAATTTGGCGGTGTTTTCCTGCTTTAGCAATATCTGTAGCATTCCACTTGTGATTATTTTTGACTTTTAGATTTACGCCTTTCTTTATTAATAACTTGAGGGTGTTAATATTCCCTTTATTTGCAGTCAACATCAGTGCCGTATTGCCGTTAGCATCACTAGTTTCTAATAAAATTCCAGCGTTAATTAATAAGTTTGCTGCATCAAACTTTTCGTTTCTAATAGCAATTAATAAAGCATTGTCGCCTAAGTTGTCAGTTTGGTTGAGATCTACTTGGTTTTGTAAAAGAAAGTTGAGAGATTTGATGGCTCCTATTTCGGCAGCATCAATTAACGCTGTGCGGCCATTTTCATCAGCTAAGTTGATCTTTGCCCCATTGTTTAGCAGTAATGTTAGTTGCTTTACGAGCTCTTTTTTTACAGCCCATCTGAATTTGAGTTGAACATTGGTCTCTTGGTCCAGTTGTGGTGATTCCGATTGCTCTTTTATCCAGGTTTTGGCTAGGATATGTCCAGAAGTTGCCGCCTGGGCGTACCAGTTATTTGCCTGCTCGAAATTACGCTCAGTTCCTAAACCCGTTTCAAACATTTTTGCAACGGAATATTGAGCTTTAAGATGACCTTGGTTTGCAGATTTGAGTAGCCAGTGAAATGTTTGCTTAAAGTCTATATCAATACCATGACCGGTACGATACAAAGAGGCCAATTTGTATTGCGCGTCGCGGTCTCCGGATTCAGCCAGTGGAAGCAAGAGCGAGTAGGCTGTTGTGTAATCACGTATTCTTATTGCTTTATTGGCTTCATCAAGAGGAGAAGCTGAGGCTTGGATAGTTAAAAAATTTCCAATAAAAAGTGTTATAAGTAGTATTTTCAAGGTTCTCATAGTGTAAGCTAAGAATAAAGAAACTGCATTGCTGTTCTCAATACACCTAAAATACTGCATTAGAATTTTTATTGAATTGATACAGCTTGAAAGTAACTCTGCCCTTGCTCACAATGAGCAGGGTATAGGTTTTTATTATAGTCTATCTTTATTTTAAAACATCCGGCAAGCGACAGCAAATTAGTTGTTTTGCCCTAAATCACAAATGGAAACTTGATACAAAGTGCCATCCCTGCGAGCTCTTAGCCGGATCCCATGTGTTGCTAATAATAGATTCCCGATATGAAAACTCGGGGATGACACTTATATTGA
>CAZNGU010000477.1:0-2535 GCA_964572325.1 uncultured Methylomarinum sp. | reverse complement strand
CGTACTGGAATGATAGTTGAAAATTCAGGGCTTTGCAGGGGTTTAAAGGAAAGTTGGCTTAAAAGAAAGTTGGTAGTTTGCAGTTTTCAGAATAATCAAGGGGTCATATATGGACACGCGAAATAAATCAAGCGTTAATGTAAATTTGTCGTCAACTACTGCCAGCACATCACATACCTCGTCAGTGTAAAAACGTTTCGGATATCTTCAAACACAACACAGATAGATTAGCAGTCATATATTCGGCCCTATTGAGATCAGGGTATGGATCTGTGGCCATGATGAAAACCGCACACCTGCACCTTATCAGACTCACGGTGCATATAAACACCCAGACCCCTTCCAGGTCATGCAGATGTCGGTCTAACCTGTATTGTCATCAAATAGTTGCCATATCAAGCGTTTTTTACCTGTAATTTTATATTTTCAGTTAATGAGTTAAATCACAGCAACATAATCATGATCTTTTGCCATTAATGACCAGAGGGTTCTTGCCATCTTGTTGGCTAATCCTACAGCCGCTTTCTGCAATCCTTTCTTCTCACGTAACTGCTTCGCCCAAACTAATTGACTATCTGGTCGCTCTTTGCAACGCGTTATCGCTGAAATAGCACCTTGTACCAGTAAAGAACGTACGTAGCTATCTCCCCGTTTACTAATACCCAGTAATCGCTGCTTACCACCAGTTGAGTATTGCCGGGGCACGAGTCCCAGCCAGGCGGAAAGTTCTCGACCATTTTTAAAGCTATTGGCATCACCAACCGCTGAAACAAATGCGGTAGCAATCATCGGTCCAATGCCGGGCATGCCCATTAACCGTTGGCAAATCGGATTTTCACTGGCTAATTGTTTTATCTTTTTATCCGCTAATTTAATTCGATCATCCAGCGCGTAGAGTTCATCTCTTAATTCAGCAAAAAGCGCTCTGGCAAAAAAGGTTAATTCATTCTCACCATCTTCTAATATGCCCGCTAACCGACTGCGTACCTGACTGATTCCCTGAGGTAGCGCAATACCATACTCCAGTAGTTGACCCCGTATTTGATTGACCAGCGCAGTGCGTGCCTGAACCTGTCTTTGCCGTATACGGTGTAGTAGCTGGCTATCTTGCTGTGCAATAGTCTTTGCTGATACATAGCGCATGGTGGGGCGGCTATCAGCTTCACAGATCGCTTCGGCATCGTTAAAGTCATTCTTATTGGTCTTCAGGTAAGCCTTTACATAAGCGGGGTGAATCAGCTTTACCTCATGCTCATAGCGAACCGCCACCCGGCTCCAATAATGCGCCGTTGCACACGACTCAAAAATAATTCTGCTTACAGGGGTAGTCGCCAGAAATCGTTTAAACTGGTTACGACCCAGCTTGTTTTTGTTTAGTATGTGGCCGGTTTGATCCTGTACACACAGATGAAAAACATTTTTTGCCAAATCAACACCAATTGTATTAATCTTGTTCATGGACATGCTCCTTTAATGTGGGTTTAGGTTTACGCTTCTTTCCCTGGCCATTATGGGCCGTAGCTGAGGAGCGTGTCCATCCCATCAGGTACTATGAAATTCAAGTGATTTGACTCGATGAAGGCCAATTTCACCATCCACTCTGATAACCCCGGTGAATAAAGCGACTTTTAGCATTGTTTTCCCCCTTCTTTTATTGTTATCTATTTTTTAAAACGTACTGGTATGATAGTTGAAAATTCAGGGCTTTGCAGGGGTTTTACACATAAAATAGCTTTACTATTCATAATGATAAATTTTGGGTGTTTAATGTTTAATTATCAAACATAGTGCTTGAGTTGGCAGTTATCAGTGAGAAATGCTAATTTTTTTGGACAGGTCCTTGCCCTGAAAAAGTTCAGCATCTCAATCTGCTGCATCCAGACTTGTTCAGAGCTCCCCTAAATAAAATCGATATATTGCTTCAATGCCAATACGGTTTGGGGTAATTGTTGTCTTTGAAGATTAGCTAAAAATTCTTCTTTTTCCATTGGTGGGTGTTTTAACGCTTCTCTTTGATACTTTACAGCGCCACATGCTTTTCCGGAGGATAAATCTATTTGGTAACATACAAAATCATCTGGATGTATCACTTCAATTGAAAACTTAGATAAAATATCTTCAGGGAAGTCTTTTAAATTAAAAGTCACTATAGCGTCTGCGTTACATTTGATTGCTGCGGCAACAACATGACGGTCATTAGGGTCAGGTAATTCAATCGTTTCAATTAAATCTTCATATCCGTAAACTTTAGCATCGCGTACATGTGCATCCATTAAATCTTTCACACGCTCCAGGTCGTCGCGTTTAAACTTATCATTTCTTAGTAAGGCATTAATCCATTCTTCATGTATTTCATCTGTCCATTGAGCCTTAAATAAATCCGTTAATGCTAATCGCATTAACAGATCCCTTAACGGCGCAGGATATAAAACACATGCATCATAAACAACGGTAAATTTCGACACTATTCATATCCCATGCCTAGGAGCCTGGGCCGTAGGATATAAAAGAAATAAAATTTACAGTATTTCTAAG
>CAZNGU010000476.1:0-2539 GCA_964572325.1 uncultured Methylomarinum sp. | reverse complement strand
ACTGAAGTAATGGTTGCGGATGCACCCTCTGATGATTCTGCTGCAGCAGCAATGCCTGATATGGGTGGCATGGGCGGTATGGGCGGCATGATGTAGTGTTGCTTTAAAGCTCTCGCTTTACTAAAAAGCCCTGCTTATTTTTAATAAGCAGGGCTTTTTTATGCCTCAAAACTATTTAATTTTGTCTCTTTTAGCAGATTTAAAAATAAAGCACTGGAAATTTTAGCGAGTACCAAATACTACGATGGTTTTTCCATGAGCCGAAATCAAGCCCTTATCTTCAAGCTCTTTTATCACTCGCCCTGACATTTCTCTTGAACACCCTACAATACGACCAATCTCTTGCCGGGTTATACTGAGTTGCATCCCATCAGGATGCGTTATTGCATCCGGTTCTGTGCATAAATCAAGTAAAGTTCTGGCGATACGACCTTCTACATCCATAAAAGCTAAATCACGATATTTACGACTGGTTATCAATAACCGGGTAGCTAATTGTTTTCCTAGCAAAAAAAGAATGCCCGTCGCATCCTCCTTTAATTCATTCTTTAAAGCCAGATTGAATCGGTCATATGATATTTCAGCTAACTGACACTGAGTACGCGTTTTAACACAAACAGCTCTTGCTTCTGGTTTTTTAAATATGCCTACTTCGCCAATAAAATCATTCTTATTTAAATAAGCCAAAATAAGCTCGTGCCCATCCTCATCCTCTACACTCACTGTTACTGAGCCATCAATAATAAAAAGTAATTTATCGCCCACATCACCCGGTCTAATTATGGTGGTTTTGGCTGGGTATGTTCGGGTATGACATAAACGTAAAAAATTAGTTACTGTTTCTTGATTAATATCCTGTTTGATCAATGTCATGCTCACTCACTCTGGTTGACTAACTAAGTACCCACATAATTATTTTAATAATTTTATGTGGGTACTTAAGTATAGCTTTGGATGAATATGTTACTCATTTAATTTAGTATATTGGATGTTGCTAACACACGAAGCCCACTTTTTTATCTCTGTCCATCTCGGATAAAACTCCTAGGAGCCTGTCCGAGAATAGAGGATCTGCTACGGAAAAAGCCCTTTTGGCCATTTTTTTCCGTTCATTTTCGTTACACGCGTAAACCATATAAATCAAATGAATAAAAAAACTGACTCAAAAGGACTGTTCCCTCGCGATGGTTTCTATTCTAGAACCGACTCTTTGGTAAAAATATCCGCTTCATCGCTTTATGAAACAAGCCATCTGCAAAAAATATCTCCATAAAAAACAATATTCAGTTTCTTCATTCTGGTTTTAATTTTATTCACAAACACCTTTATTAACTAATTCTTCAAAGATAAAAAATCAGTACATTGCAATATTTTTAAGAAAAAATCAATTTTAGCTGTAAAATTACAATTTTATTCAGGAAAACCAATGAAAGCAATAGTTAAATGGGTTGATGATAGAACATTTCTGGGAGAAAGTGGAAGTGGCCATACCATAGTGATGGATGGCCCACCTGATCATGGTGGCCATAATATTGGTATTCGCCCAATGGAGATGATTTTATTGGGCGTAGGCGGCTGTTCTTCATTTGATGTCATGGATATTTTACAAAAAGGTCGCCATGATATTGTCGCCTGTGTTGCTGAATTAAGCGCGGAACGTGTTGACGCCATCCCCAGTGTCTTTAGTAATATTCATATTCACTTTAAAGTAACAGGAAGAAAGCTTAAAGACAAAGTCGTGGAGCGTGCGGTTAAACTGTCTGCGGAGAAATATTGTTCTGCCTCTATTATGCTAGGAAAGTCCGTTAAAATCACTCATGATTTTGAAATAATAGACGTACAATAATTTAAAATCCAAACAGAGCTTCCTACAAATTTAATTTGTTTACTCTTAGTGCTTCAATAATTTGATTATATTCTTCAAGCTTTGGACGGTGCATATAAACCCCTAACAAAGCCATCACACTAAAAATATAAAGGGTATTATAATCATCACCCAAAATAAACATAATAAAGCCAAAGAGCCCAACCGTTTCGATAAAACACAGAGATACGGCTATAGTGATCAAATAGCGATTTTTAGCCGAGTTACTTCCAGGCATTGTTTGATTGAGCCGGATAAAAATGTACCTAATTAAATTAGCCAATGGAAACAGAATAATTGCAATGGCATAAAGAATGGTTCGGATTAAAACACGTTGTTGCTGTTCTAAATAAACCTGAATATCCCCAGCCATTAGCTGGCAAATAACATTATAGCTAATCAACAATGCTAACATAGCAGCGACAATAACCCAGTGTACTGTCAAATCAGATTTTAATTGTTTAGATGCCATCATAGAATGCAAACCTCTGCTTAATGTTCAGTATTATCATTAATAAGGCTGTTCTTATAGGTTTTCATGATAGCTAAAAAAACTAAAAAATCATACATTGTATGAACAACAATGGGGGTGAGCAGATTACGCTCGCCTCCATAATCCAAAAATAAACCCAGATAAATGCTGACACACGTAGCCAGAAAAGCATACAAGGGCGT
>CAZNGU010000475.1:0-2549 GCA_964572325.1 uncultured Methylomarinum sp. | reverse complement strand
AAGCTAGTTGCTCAAGTTATTTTGTGCACGTTCCTTAGCTTCAAATACACTGAGTTGGTTACCTAAATTTTTACCATTTCTTGTGGATTTATAGCGACAGAACCATCACTTTTTCTAAAAGTGGAAAAACCAATAAGACCCAATAGAAGTAACCATAGTGTTGGAGCTACTGGCACTGCTGATGTTGGTGGTGGTATTATTTGAGCCGCACCGGTATACCCTAAAAGATTAAGTTGCAAATCACTGGCAGCCGAACCATGAACTGTCAATGAAATTGAATTAATCAAAGCCAGGTTAACGCTATTAAAATTACTGAACAAAATCTCAAAAATACCAAGCCCTGCATTCAAGCTGGTAACTGAAGCAGTTCCAGCAGCAATATCTTCTAAGTCAAGAGTCAAGTTCACATCACCCTGGTCAATGGAGATAATTTCTAATACAAAACACTCAAAACAAGTCGAGTTCATAAAACCCAGCGTATCTGTCGCTAACAAATCAATACCACCGAGACCTGCTCCAGCAGCATCCCATGTAACTGTACTGGTTGCAGCAGCCCCCGCAGCACCATTATGGGAATACATTCCATTCATCACTGTCGCAGTTGAAAAATTCCCTCCATCATTGATATCTATAGTTCGAAAGCCCCCCAATGCATTGGCTGTAGCCACTGTAGATGTAGCACCACCGCCTGTATCAACAACGAACTGAGTGGTTGCATCATTAAAATTATCAATAATAACTGACGCACTAACTGGCATATAATTAAAAACAAGTAGACTAAATATTGCACATTTTACTAACTGTTTCATTCCTTCACCTATAAATTAAGTCAAAAGTAAATCAATATCTACCTTAGGTTATAGCTTATCAAACAAAAAAATATCGCTCTATCCAGATTACGAATATGCAAAAGTTCGTAATTTGGACATTGCCATGTCAATATGCTTGTATTAAAAAATGAATTCGATTTTTAGGGTTTAATAACCATTCAGCCACTCCCCCTCTAGTGGTGTACGGGCTATTCCACCAGCATCAGTAAATTTAAAAGGCACAGAAACCAACCTCATCCCTTGATTTAGTTGCACAGCAAAGTGTAAATGCGGTCCGGTAGAGAAGCCAGTATTACCGGAATATGCTATCAACTGCCCGGCAGAAACTTTTAAGCCGGGATATACCTGTGCTTTTTCCAACGCTAAATGCGCATAAATAGCCATGGTGCCATCACTGTGTAAAATTCTAACGCTATTTGCTCTGCTTTTATAAGCTTGTTTCGTTCCACTACCATAAAAGTCATTATTCACTTCTATAACAACCCCGCCTCTTGCGGCATGTATCGGTGTATTTAGCGGCAGTGCAAAATCAACAGCATATTGATTTTGTTCATCCGTATGACTAAATTTTCCAGAAAATGCCTGCGAAATTTGGAACCTGGCATTTTTAGCAAACGGTGGTTGATAAACGGCATTATCATCATGTACAGCAGATGGACTACCAATAACATAAGAGTATTGCAGACCAAAGCGCCATGATTTATATTTTTCAATCGCACTCATTGTCACCAAAGCGTATGACTGCCCTGGTTGTATGGTAAATCGGCGAGGTAAAACAGGGCTTGAAATCACGTTATGCGACTGGCTAAAGGCGAGCCTAATTTCAATAGGCGCAAGATAATGGTTAATTACAAAATATTGCGGCTTATCTTTCGCACCCGTTTTTTTTAACCAGACATATCTTTTTCTAGTCGCTTTTAATTGACGCACTTCAACAGGTCGCGTTGTTTTTGGAGGTTTGTCCGCATAAAACCAATGACCTTTTTCATCCTGATATTTGTAAAGCTTTTTGGCCTGTAATGGATAGGAAAAAATAACAGAAAAAAGAAAAACCAGACTTATGCCCCATAAGCCCGTGTATTTCTTATTAATTGCTCCAAACACATTCAGCATTTTTCCACCTGAAGTTTATAAAGGTTTGTAACGTCAAAAATTGATTAAATGAAAATCCTAATCAGTCATTCATAAAAAAACCAGATTCTTATATTTATCTAGAACCCCAGCATTGCACTCTTAATAGATAGTCAGGGCAAAAGCCTCGTAAGTATCTTATTTTAATCTATACTTCAACCCTATCTAGGTTCATTGACGGTATTCTTGGTTTTTTGAGTACTGGCTAACAGCATCTTTAGCAAACTCATGATTCAATGACACCCAAGTTTAGAGGCAAATATGAAATTAACCATCCCTATTAAATCACAAGGCTTTACCTTACTAGAAGTGCTCATTGCAATGATCATTTTTGCGGTTGGCATGCTGGGCTTAGCAGCTATGCAAGGCTTTGCCCTTAAAGATAATAATGATGCTTATTTGCGATCACTCGCAGTATTTTTTGCCTATGATATGGGAGATAGAATCAGAGCAAACCCAGGGTATTGGGATACTATGATTATTCAAGATAATGTCAATGGAGCGGCAACGCTTGCGGCTGACAAAATTATTGTCGAAGCCTATAGTGCTAATAATTACCCTTTTTGTAGCACTGACGACCCACCCGCT
>CAZNGU010000474.1:0-2556 GCA_964572325.1 uncultured Methylomarinum sp. | reverse complement strand
AGTCAAAGAAAACAGTGTATATACGCCAGTTATTGAGCAGTGTGGTGTTGAAGGTATTTTAAGAAATATTGTGATAGCTGAGGCTCGGAAAATCCAGATACAGGTTGTTGAAAAAACGTTGAGTAAAGAAGATATAAAAGCTGCAGATGAGGTGTTTGTGACTAACTCAATTGTTGGGATATGGCCTGTTAAACAGATAGAAGAGCAACAATACGCTTTAGGTCCCATGACTAAACGCATACAAAAGTTGCTTTTAGCATTCAAACTTGAGGAAACCCATGGTTGCTAAAATTGTAACAGGAATGGTGTTGCTTATTAGCATTGCCGGCATTTTCTTATGGAATGAATATAAACTCGCGTTAACTACACCGGTAGTGATTGGGCAAGCACAACTGATAGAAATAGACAAAGGCGATAGTTTTAGGAAAATCACTAAAAAATTACTCAAACAAAACATTGCGATTAAACCTAAGTGGTTTAAGTTGATTGCTTATAAAGACAAAGTGAGTAACCAGCTTAAAGCAGGAGAGTATGAGTTAAAACCGGGGCTAACCATGCCTGAGATATTGGCAATATTTGTTGCAGGGAAATCTCGACAATATTCCATTACTTTTCCGGAAGGCTGGAGTTTTAAACAATTATTACAGGAAATGCAGAATAATCCATATTTAGAAAAAACATTAGGCACTATGGATTTTCAGAGCATTATGGCTAGACTGGATTCCAGCTATAAACATCCTGAAGGCTTGTTTTTTCCTGATACCTATTTTTTTGATAAAAATAGCTCTGATTTTGCCATATTAAAAAAAGCGTACGATAAAATGCAGTTGATTTTACAGGCGGAGTGGGACAATAAAGAAAAAGATTTGCCCCTGGAAAATGCTTATCAGGCACTCATTCTGGCTTCAATCATTGAAAAAGAAACGGGAGCAGCCGTTGAGCGTCCACAAATTGCAGGCGTTTTTACTCGAAGACTTAGAAAAGGCATGCTGTTACAAACTGACCCTACCGTTATTTATGGTATGGGAGATAGTTATAAAGGTAATATCCGTTATAAAGATTTAAGACGCCCTACTGCATACAATACATATGTTATCAAAGGTCTGCCACCCACACCTATTGCTATGCCGGGCAGGGACGCAATAAATGCCGCCTTGCATCCAGCTAAAGGAAAAAGCCTGTATTTTGTTGCCAAAGGAAAAGGGGAGGGTACTCATGTTTTCTCTGCAACACTTAGAGAGCATAATAACGCTGTAAATAAATATCAAAGGAATCGGTAGTCGTGTTGGAGCGACCGCCCCCGGCGCGAATAAAATCATGTTCTTTGCTTCAAAACAAGCTATTATCAATCGCGCCGAGGGCGGACGCTCCTACACTTATATTTGTATATAATTATGCTTAAAAGTTTTTAAAAAAAATATGAAAGAAGGAATGTTCATAACATTAGAAGGTGGAGAGGGTGTTGGTAAATCAACAAACACACTTTTCATTAAGGAAATACTGGAAGATGCCGGAGTATCAGTCGTTGTTACACGAGAGCCTGGTGGAACTGCATTTTCAGAAAAAATACGCCAGTTGTTGTTAGAAAATAGAGATGAAGTTGTTTCAGAACATGCGGAGTTATTGCTAATGTTTGCGGCTAGGGCACAACATATTCATCATTTAATTCAACCGGCATTATCCCGGGGACAATGGGTCTTGTGTGATCGTTTTACAGATGCAACATACGCTTATCAAGGAGGTGGCCGGAATATGGATGTGAAGATGATTGAATGGTTAGAAGGTAAAGTGCAGGGAGCATTAAGGCCTGACTTGACCTTGTTGTTAGATGCACCCATTGAAGTGGGTATGGGCCGGGCAAGCAAACGAGGTAAACTTGACCGCTTTGAATTAGAACAACACACTTTTTTTGAAAGAGTGAGATCAGTTTATTTACAACGAGCCCAGCAAAATCCACAGCAAATAAAGCTTATTAATGCAGCCCAGTCTTTAACTAAGGTGCAAAGTGAAATTACTATAGTTATCCAGAAGCTTCTGGATAACAAATATAAGAGCAGGTGAACGGCGAAAGATCTTTGTTCCCATACGGGAGCGTAAATGAGAAATATCCTTCATGGATATGAAAATCAGGATGAAAAATGATTGATATTCAACAGTCATTACCCTGGCTACAAGCTAGTTGGGGACAATTGAATAACTATATTAGTCAAAACCGGTTACCACAGGCATTACTGATTGTGGGTAATAAAGGCTTGGGAAAATTCCAGTTAGCTGAGGTTTTTGCCCAGACATTGCTTTGCACTTCGCCACTGCCAAATGCAGTTGCTTGTGGTAAGTGCAAAAGTTGTACTTTATTTACTGCTCAAACGCATCCTGATTATAGTGTTATTGAACCTGAAGAAGAAGGTAAAGTAATTGGAATTTCAGTTATTCGTCAGCTAACTGCCAGACTGCAATTAAAACCTCAGTTTGAAAGTCACCGGGTAGTGATTATTACTCCGGCTGATAGTTTAACTAATGCATCCGCTAATGCTTTTCTAAAGTATCTTGAAGAGC
>CAZNGU010000473.1:0-2557 GCA_964572325.1 uncultured Methylomarinum sp. | reverse complement strand
AACAAAGTGTTCACTTTTCCAATACATTTTTAACTGTTGCTCCATACCACTGTCAGTTATTAGCGGTTGGTATACCTCGTTCATTTAACTAAAGTATGGAAGCAGGTCTTTAATTTTTCTGCAAAATACAAGGCCTGACCCCTAAAATGCAAAACTGGGGTCTTTAACGGGAGATTTATTTCTGGTTCATCTCTAATTCTAATAATATTTTTTCTTCGAAGACTTAACAAGTAGTTGGAATGATGATTATTAAAAAAAGGTAGACTCAGGCTTAATAAACATCTCTAGCATATCGTTTTTGTTTTTTCAGTTGATTAACATAGTCAATAGCTTGTTCAGTGGTTTTTCTACCTTGTTCTTCAATGATCTGATGCAGAGCTTTATCAACATCTTTAGCCATATAGGTAGCATCGCCACAGACAAAAAAAGAACCGCCTTGTTCTAGCCAGCTAAACAATTCTGCTGCGTTTTCACGCATTCGATCCTGCACATAGATTTTTTCTTGCTGATCTCTGGAGAAAGCCAGATCCAGACGGGTTAATATACCGCTGGTTTGCATGGCTTCAATTTCATCTCGGTATAAATAATCAGTAGCCACATTGCGATCACCGAAAATCAGCCAGTTTTTACCGTTGGCTTTTCTATATTGTCGTTCTTGTAAAAAAGCTCTGAAAGGGGCGATTCCAGTGCCAGGCCCGACCATGATGATGGGTAGGGTGTCATCTTCGGGTATTCTGAAATTATTATTGGGCGAAAAGAATATTTTTACTTCGCTGTTTTCATCCACCAAGTCTGCCAGATATGTTGAACAGACCCCTTTATGATCTCTTTCATGGCTGTTATATCGTACACTTGCTACAGTTAAATGCACGTTGTCAGGGTATATTTTTCCGCTAGATGAAATTGAATAGGTGCGGTGTTGCAAGGGTTTTAGCAGGGCTAAAAATTCAGCTGCTGAAAATTCTATGGAAGGGAATTGTAGTAGTAAATCTAAAATGTCCCGACCCCATAAATAATCAGTTAATTTTTCTTTTTTAGTTGATTGGAGTAGGCTATTTAATATTTGATCGCCTGAGCGCAAGGCAATTTCCTGTAACAATTCTTTACCTGGGTGTTTTATTTCAAAATGAGTGTGCAGAGCCTTGGATAATGACATTAATTCACCTTTGACTGGCTCATCTTCATCACCTTTGCAGTCTATGGTTTTAACAATATCAGCAACCAGGGCAGGGCCGTTTTTAGGTACTATATTTAATGCATCTCCGGCTTGATAAGTTAGGCCGGAACCTTTGAGTGAAATCTCATAATGCCAGGTTTCTTTAGAAGACTCTTCAGCGGTGAGTAAGCGTTTGGTTAGTATTTTTGCTGAAAATGGATTTTTATGATTATATTTGGCTTTGTCTGTTTTCCCTGTGTCAGTTGCCATGATTACTGGGGAAGCACCCTCGGCCATCATAGGGATAACACTGTTCATCCAGTTTTCTGCAATTTCATCTAAACCGATGTCATAATTTGCCCGATCATAAATTCGATTGGCTCCAAGTTTGGCTAATCTGTTATCCCAGTCAATTCCAGCCTGACAGAACTGGTCATAACTGGAATCACCGATTGCCAGAATGGAATATTGGGTGTTTTCCATACTGGGTGCTGTATCTGCTGATACTTGGTCCCAAAGCAACTGTGCATTGTCTGGCATTTCACCTTCACCGTAGGTGCTAGTAATGATGAGTAGATATTGCATTTTCGATAGAGCGTCAGCATCTATTTCGTCCATAGCTTTAACTATGGGTAGTAATCCATGTTTTTTGACTATATCTGCGGTGTTGTAAGCGACAGACTCAGAATTTCCGGTTTGTGATCCATAGACAATATTGATGATTCGTGTGTCAGTCTGTTCGGTAGAAACAGTGTTTTGCAGCATAAGGCTATGCATACCTGCAAAAAAAACCACCTAGCCAGGCTTTTTGGACATCACTGTAAGGAGTGACTTTTGGAATAGTAGGTATTTTCATGGTGTTTTATAGTCGTAAAAATCTAATCGTCCCCATGTTCTGCGTGGGAATGCTGCTTGTGACGCTTTGCATCATAGAGTGTCCCTTAATGAATCCCCACTCTGAGCGTAATGGGGTGTATAAAATGTTGTAGAGACAAAGCATGCCTTGTCTCTACGATTTTAAGGAACGTCATCAATCCTTGCCTCGTCAAGCAATTCTCCGAAATTTTGCTTAGCTTTTGTTGCAGTAAATGTTTTCATTATGACCTCGCGGAATTATCCTCTTTTAACCAATTGTCTATTGTAGACAGTATTTGTAAAAACAGCATAATTTATCGAAATAATAGACAATATAGGCATAACTGGGGGACAGTCTTTTTTGCTCTCCTTTGCAACTACGCAAAAGAGGGCAAAAAAGACTGCCCCCTACCCATAAAACAGCGGCTTATTGAAGTATTTTTTTAACCTGATCTAAGTTCTTAGCTATGGACTTTAATACTATGCCCAGATAACGGTGTCCGCAATAATAGATAGGGTAAGCGGTATAAATCATCACAGAAGCAC
>CAZNGU010000472.1:0-2569 GCA_964572325.1 uncultured Methylomarinum sp. | reverse complement strand
GTATATTTTAGTGCTTCCCAAAGTTCGCAGCTCATCCCAAGGAGGGATATTTAACAATCGAAATGGAGTAAAGAACATGGAAGAATCACCAGACAACACAAAACGAATCAGGGAGCTAAACGACCTTTTACGAGAAACAATGCTAACAGGTAAAATAATTACCACTCAAGGCATAGAAGCTCTACCGTTAGACGATAAAATGCAAATCTTAGCTAAGGTACGTCAGTTTGATGATTTTAATGAAGATAATGACCCATACAGCGAGCATGATTTCGGTAGTTTCAAACATCTTGGCAATAAGATTTTCTGGAAAATCGACTATTACGACCTTGATTTACACTATGGCAGTGAAAACCCTGCCAATCCTAGCAAAACAAAGCGAGTCTTGACAATCATGCTTGCAGAAGAATATTAATATTTAATCAACTAAAGATAAGGAATCTATTTCATGGAAAACTCAAACAATAATAATCAACCTGATTTAATCGCTTACACGGTGACAGGCACAAAAGATAAAGCCTTCTGGACTCGTACAGGTGCAGCGTGGAGTAATAGCAAGGGCGGTTATAACATCAAACTTGATGCACTGCCTGTTAATGGCGAACTGGTTTTACTTCCTCCAAAAGAGCAAGAAGAACAGCAATAATAAATTGCTAGAATTGGCAGCCCTTCGGGGTTGCCTTTTTTTACAAGCTATTCCAGATGGCCATTAACTATAGAGAGAACCTCATTAAGCGTATGAAGAACTGACTCAATTATTGCGTGTCCAAACCATTTATTTACATGGTATTTTCCGCTATTGGTAACCGTTGTTGCTTCATTAAGGAATGCTACGGCTGAGTTTCCAGCTATAGGAGTAGAATCAGTTGATTTCTCAACTCCATCTTGAGTTGCAGGTGCAGACGCTGAAAACCCAGCTGCACGAGCAGCATTTGATAGTTTCCCAGAATTGACTACCTGAACAGCATGAGCAACAAAAATTATTAATTCGGTTGGATAGGCAGAATATTTAAGAGCCAATGGAAAATCCTCAATATTTTTGAGATCAGTTTCTCCGAAACCTTTTTGTCTTTTTTTCAAAAGCGAATTTAGGTTTTTTCTAGCAGTACTAAAAACTTTAATATACTGTGCTAAATATTTTTGTTCGATGTGGTCTACTATCATCAAATGCATTAATGATTCATCAATAAGTAGAAGTTTATCTATTGACTGAATAAAGTATTCGCATACCTTTTGTATGTCTGGTGATTCCTTATTAACTTCTTCATCAAGGTTTTTCCAGCATTCAAATTCTTCAAACTCCGCTGTTTTAAGTTCCATATATGACTCCTATTAGCCAACTACTTCTCTAAAAAAGTGGTTTTATTATATCATCGTTGTATAAATATCCTAGCGGGGTGAATCCGCTATAAGCGGAGAGGGGCAGCAATGCAGCCCCTGCTCTTATATAAAAAGTTTCAAGGCGATAGCCTTGTATCCTTTGTTGCTCTTAGATTTTAATTGTTAATGCGCAGCATCGTCGATAATTTCATCAAATCTTATCCATTGAATATGAGAAATAAGCGGCATCTCACCTGCTATAGGTGAGATATGTTTATTCGCATCAAATTCTTGTAGATGCAATATTTTTTGATGTTGCAGGTATGGCTTTAATTGCAAAAGATTTTTGCCGATAAATTTAAACCTGTCATTATCATAGAATATTTCAAAATTGGTATTTCCATAAAATGGACAGCCTTTAATAAGATGACAGTTCATCAAAAAATATTGTTCATTTCGCATACGAATATCAATATTAATTGCGGTTTGTCCATGTTCTCTAACTTTAGAAAATGCTCGATAATTTTCATCATCAGGAGTGATAAAATTTTCTGTGGTTTCTTCTGTATCTTGCTTTTTTACGGGGGTATTTATGGGCTTTTTCTTTGATTTTACTTTTATCGTATCAAAGGAAGGAGTGAAGGCATCAACAACTTTATTTTCGGGCAAGACCTGCCCTTCAGTGTCGATAACATCACCCATTTTATCGCCTTTCTTCCCTGATTTATTACCGAATAAAGCCATAGCTAGAATTAGCGGTCTATTCCGTCATCTGGTGGGTCAATATCTTGTTCATAATCATCTATATTGTCAATGTTAATATTCTGATTAGTTGCTAGTTTAAGTTCCTGATTCTTGCGTTCAATTTGAACCAATGAAGGTAAAGATTGTAAATATTTTGTTGTATTTCCCATTATCCCGTTCGATAATTTACGAATCAACATATTTATATTTCTGAACTTACCATTTAAGGCATTAACCATGCGGTTAATATTTCCCCTGTCGGTCTCTATGCCTTTTCGTTCCATAGCGGAAGCATCAACCCCTAAATGAATGGTTGGGGCTTTGTCTATGCCTCTTTCTTCATAAGACTTATGGGTTACTCGCCTTTTGCTGCTGCTATCTTCTAAAGATTCATTGGTGATGTTAGCCCATTTCTCACGCCAAATATCTGCTAAACTATCATCATTCCAATCACGATTTTTATTACCGAAGCTATCGCCTTTAATATCTTTCATGGTTAGCATAA
>CAZNGU010000471.1:0-2570 GCA_964572325.1 uncultured Methylomarinum sp. | reverse complement strand
CATTGAAATTTATGGTGTCAGACTTTAATCTCTGAGATCAGGAGTTCTGACCTTATCAAACAGTTGGCTTTTTCCATGAAAACACAATGTTTAAATGATCTTTCTCTTTATATATTTTCCATGGGTTCCATTGAAATACCAGGTCTTTTATTAAGAAACTCGTCGTAGTAATCAGTGCAAAAGATAGAGTCCACTGTATTTGACCCATTTCAATAGTCGAAGAAGTTCCTAGTCCCATAATACCAATACCGAGCAGAACTCCTGTCATACCAACAGTTGACTCAAAGCACATGCAACGGACAATTCTAGGCGCTGTGCTATGAATAGTTTTCCGCTGAATGAACAGTATTAAAACGTCACGAATGAGACTCTGTAGTAACAACAGCCCAGAAAATAACAAAATAAAATTAGCTATTCGTATATTTAAAGGGAACATTGCAGCGCAGAACCAGGCTGTCGTTGTTAATACAATTATTGTAGCTATCTCGGACCATTCCAGCTTATTCATTTAAACTATCTTCTGGAATAAAAGTACTTAACTTTCAGGTGTGACAAAATTTTCAGATGTTATTAAATTTTCACTTTTTAAAAACTGGACAACTCGTTTGTTAGTTGCTTCAAAATATTTATTATCCCCTGCTTTATAATTAAAGAAGCCATGTTTAGCGCCTTCATAAAGGGCTAGTTCGCATTTTACACCTTTAGCATTTACCTTATTGCAAAACCGGGTGGCTGTTGATACCGGAACCTCAGGGTCTTTGGTACCCAGAAGAATCAAGGTGGCTGGCATGCTGGCATCAATATGCTGCATGGGCGAGACTTCTTGCCAAAAATCGACAACTAAATGATGATCTGGTTTTCCGGGAGATAGATCCAGCATAGGATTATAAAGAATTAATGCGCGGGGTCTTGTTTTGGATAACTCAGTGGCTTCATTTGCCGATAAGGGCAATGGCACACCGAGGGTAGCGGCTAAATGCCCACCAGCCGAGCCGCCTCCTGCAATAATTCGATCAGGATCTATATTCAATTCATTAGCATGTTGTTTTACAAAGTTAAATGCCATACGGGCATCTTGAACAGCGGCTCTAGCATCAGTACCATCTGCTGATTCCGTTCTATATTGCGCACTGATACACGTTATCCCTAAGCGGGAGAAATAAAGACAATGCCTGTAAAAATGATGTGGACTCCCAACTTGCCAGGCACCACCATGAAAAAATAAGATTGCCGCTGTTTTATTGTGCTGTTTTTTTAGTTTAGGGAGAAAAATATGTAGTGACAGTGTATGACCATCAACTTTTCTGTAAGTGATGATTTGATCTGGATGAATATCAAAATAGCCCGATTTCTTATAGATAACGTAGGCAGCTGAAGGCAGTAATCCTATTATTATTCCGATGACTAAGAAGTAATATTCACGAGGCATGATACTCAGTTTCTATTTTTTGACAAAGTTTTTAGTCACTTTAAATATCACAGGACTTAATAAAGCTAAAGCAATTAAATTAGGAATAGCCATTAGGCCATTTAATACATCGGCCAGTAACCAGATGATTGTAAGCTTACCCATTGCCCCTAAGGGAATGGCACAGAGCCATAAAACGCGATACGGCAAAATCACCCGGGTTCCAAATAAAAACTCGGCACAACGTTCGCCATAATAGCTCCAGCCTAAAATGGTGGTAAATGCAAACACCACAAGTCCAAAAACTACAATATAACCACCCCAGCCAGGTAAAGCCTGATTAAATGCCAATGTTGAAAGCGCTGCACCGGTTTCACCCGTCTCCCAAACACCGGTCAGGATAATTACCAATGCTGTTAAGGTGCATATAATTAAGGTATCGATAAATGTACCCAACATGGCAATCATACCTTGTTGTACCGGGTCATTGGTTTTTGCGGCGGCATGGGCTATGGGTGCACTGCCTAATCCAGCTTCATTAGAGAAAACACCTCGGGCAACACCAAAACGAATGGCAGCCCAGACACTGGCTCCAGCAAAACCGCCTACTGCCGCCGTTTGGCTAAATGCAGATTCTATGATTAATAAAAGCGCGTCTGGCACCTGTTGAATATTAGAAAAAACCACATAAAGTGCCCCGGAAATATAAGCAACGGCCATCAGGGGAACCAATTTTGCAGCAACCTCGGCAATACGATTGATACCACCTAGAATCACAATGGCGGTTAAAACAGTCAGTGTTGTGCCTGTTAGCCAGGTGGGTATTAGAAACATGGATTCCACAGCATCGGCCACAGAATTCGCCTGTACCATATTACCAATGCCAAAGGAGGCTAAGGTGCCCAATAATGCAAATGTAACAGCCAGCCACTGCCATTTTTCACCCAGTCCATTTTTTATATAGTACATGGGGCCGCCGACATATCGACCTCGTTCATCAACTTCTCTATATTTAATGGCTAAAACAGCTTCTGCATATTTTGTTGCCATACCAAAAAGAGCGGTAATCCACATCCAGAAAATAGCCCCCGGGCCACCTAAAAATATGGCAGTGGCTACACCTGCAATATTTCCTGTGCCTACGGTAGCAGATAAGGCCGTC
>CAZNGU010000470.1:0-2576 GCA_964572325.1 uncultured Methylomarinum sp. | reverse complement strand
AGATGCTGGAGGTGTCGGAATGAAATATTTAATCATGCTAGTAACAATATTTATAATTGGTGGTGGAAGCAGTAGCGATAATTCTACTACAGTAGAAGATGTGGAGAAAGAAGAGGTCAAGCAGGAAGAGCCAAAAGTAAAAAACTTTGACCCGCCTAAATGGAGCATCAAGAAAAAAAGCGAGACAGAATACGAATTAATTCCCGAGGATAATTGGGCTACTATTTTTATGATCTTGAAAGAAGACGGCACAGCTCTTTATAAAAAATTCAATATGGACGAAGATAAGGATTTTGTGACAGATGCAGATAGGGTTTTGATTGCGGTATATTATTACAGCGATAGTGATTACAACGATGTTATAAAAAGAACATATTATTTAAACTTGAAGGAGTTGCAAGAATGAGGTTAGAAATAAAATGCAGTGGAGCTACTACTGCAAACGTAAAAGAATTATTAGATTTCCAAGGTGATCTAAAAACGCTTAGCGATGACAATTATATTAAGTTTAGAGCCGAATTATTAGAGTTAGGATACTCTGAACCCATTTCTGTCTGGATTGATCCTAGTGGCAAAAAATATGTGCTCAATGGACACCAAAGGCGGAAAACAATATTAAACATGATCAGCGAGGGTATCGAGGTTGATGATTTGCCCATTAATTTAGTTGATGCTGATGACTTAAAGCAAGCGAAACGAAAGGTGCTTGCCCTAACTTCGCAGTACGGAGAAATGAGCCAAGACGGTCTAAAAGATTTTTGCGAAAAGAACTCTTTTGAATTTGACGAGATGATAAAAGATTTTAGATTTCCTGAACTTGAAGCGATGGAGCTTGATTTGTTGGAAGAGCAGGAAGAAACCGATGGCGACGACGATGCTAGCGAAGAAGTAGAAAATGTTACTAAGCTAGGCGATTTATGGGAGATTGGAAACCATCGCTTGTTATGCGGTGATTCTACAAACAAGGCGACAGTTGAAAAGCTGATGGATGGGCATAAGGCTGATATGGTCTTTACTGATCCGCCTTATAACATAAGTTATGGTAAGCTTAATCACAGTAAGTTTAAGAAAAGAGATATCGAAAATGATAATATGTCTGACGAAGATTTTAAGAAATTCGTTGAGGGGTTTGTGTCTACAATCATATCTTTTTGTGATGGAATAGTTTACTGCTGGGCAGATCAAGGTAGCAACGGTAGAAATATGTTTTCAGTACTAGACGAAAATCTTCACAGCTCTACTGTAATAATATGGTGTAAGGATAAGTTTACTTTAGGGAGAGGGAAGTATCAGAGTCAATATGAGCCATGCTGGTTCGGATGGGTAAAGAGCGGTAAAAGCTTCACGGAAGACAGAACCTTGACGAATATATGGAATTTTCCAAGACCAAAAAAATCTGAATTACACCCAACGATGAAGCCTATAGAGGTAGTTGAGAATGGAATAAATCATTCATCTAGAAAAGGCGACTCTGTTCTAGATTTATTCCTAGGAAGCGGATCAACTTTAATCGCCTGCGAAAAAACAAATAGAAAATGTTACGGAATGGAGCTAGAAGAGCATTATTGCGATGTCATAGTAAACCGTTATATTGATTGGTGCCTTAAAAACGGGAAAGAGTATTTCGTTAAATTAAATGGCATCGAATGGAGCAGGTGAAATGGATTATAAATACAAACCAACAGGACCACCAGAGATATTAACCGACGAGATGAAAGAGAAAGTTAAGAAGTGCCTAACGGCTTCTTTGAGCATACAGGGGACTTGTAGAGTCATTGGCATAAGTAAATCAACGTGGTATTTGTGGAAAAGCAAAGCTGATGCGTACAACGATAAGAAGCTAAACAGGCGAAAGGTTGATGATAATGATTTGAAATATGTCGAGTTTTTCGATATGGTTCATAGTGCTTTGGGCGATGCAGAATTGAAACTAGTTTTAGATATTCAAAGCGATAAATCTTGGCAATCTAAGCACACTATACTTAAAAGACGATTCAATAATGATTGGGGCGAGAAACAGGAGCTTAATATAAATCAGAATAGCACTGTTAATCATGATTTTAGTAGTCTTAGTGATGATCAAATCGAGGAACAATTGAAACGTATTGCAGAAAATAAAAATGACGATTGAGACAGAATTAGAAGCCGAATTATACAAGCGTTCTTTTTATAAATTTTTCGTAGAATCATTTAAAAAAGTTCTCGACCCATCGGTAACATATATAGACAACTGGCATATAAAATATATTTGCGATATCATGCAAATGGATGCTGAAAGGATAATTGAAAAAACAGAAAAGGATGATGATATTATTATCAATGTGCCTGTTCGTTCTGGCAAATCATTAGTAGTCTCTGTTGCTTACAACGCTTGGGTGTGGATTAGAGACCCTACTTTTAAGCTAATAACGGCCTCTTATTCAAGTAGGCTTTCTATGCAGTTAGCGACAAAGACTAGAGACCTTGTAAAATCACCCTGGTATCAGGAACGATTTGGGCATATTTACGGGCTTAAAAAAGATCAAGATACTAAAAGTTATTTCGAGACAGACAAGGGCGGTTATCGTTTCGCGACC
>CAZNGU010000469.1:0-2577 GCA_964572325.1 uncultured Methylomarinum sp. | reverse complement strand
AGCTTGCTATGCGCCCTATGCCGCGCCTTGAAGACGAACAAAAATACCGCGCTAGCTGCTCAAGTTATTTCGTACCCATTCCTAAATAACTAATTGTTTATATGACTATATTGCCGGAAATCAATCTTAGGGAAAATATTGTCCATTATTTCCAAAGCTAATAAATAATGTTCATTGATTTTATTGTTGCGAATACAATCGTGCAAATAATTAAAACGTGCCAGGTAATCGCTTATTCTTTTATTGGCATATTCAGTGGTGGTGCCTGATTTCATAATAAAAGGCCAGTCCGATGCCTGTGCCAGCAATAGAGAGCGTAATGCTTGATTTAAGGCGCGTTCTTGTTTTGGAGAAACCGTTATTTCTTTAAAATCAAGAACCAGTTGTTCCATTTCCTCTGCTATTTTATGTAGAAAGGGGTATATCCATTCATTTTCTTCATTAATCCAGAAACTGGCATAACCTTGATCTCCCCACGTCGAAAATGAGGGTACAGCAGAGTGATGAACGAGCTGTTGGCTTAAGTAATCGCTACAGGAAATAGTTTCTAAGCAATTGCTTTTCTGGCTAGCTAAGCGTAATACCTGTTCTAACCAAAGAGGGCCTTCGAACCACCAATGTCCAAATAATTCAGCATCGTAGGGTGATACTATCAATGGTGTAACATCCATCTTTTTAGATAGACTGTTTATTTGTAGTTGACGTTTAGTAATAAAGTCCTGGGCATCATGCTTTATCTGATTTAGTGCTTTTCTTGGATCGTAAAATTCTTTTTCTGGCTGTTCTCCAGTAATGCGGTGATATTTTATACCCGTATTGATGCGTGTTTTTCCATCCAGAATATAAGGTGCAATATAATTATCATCCAGATTAAAGCCAATATCACTGAAATATTCACGATAATTAAAATGCCCCGGATAACCTTCCTTTGCGCTCCAGACTTGATGAGATGATTCTGGGTCACGAGCAAATGCCATCACTCCGTTACCACAGTCAATGGGTGCATAGACATTATTAACTGGCTTGATAGAAGCATCCATAAGGCCATGGGTGTCGGTGAAAAAGTAATTAACACCGGATTTTTTCAGCACTTTTTCCAGGCCGGGATAGTAGCCACATTCTGGAAGCCAGAAACCGGTGGGGGCAAAACCAAAGTTTTCTGCAAATGTTTTCAGACCAACATCTATCTGACAGCGTACTGCTGTTTCACTGATATTGAGTAGTGGTAAAAAACCATGTGTTGCGGCGGTTGTGATTAGTTCTAAGTGTCCCTGTTCATGGAGTTTTTTAAAGGCTGATAATAAATTACATTGACACTGGTTTTGGTAAGTATCTTTGATGTGATTAAAAAAGCGACGATAATGTCTTGCTAATTTTTGATTTTTTGGGCTGTTCCGCGTTCTAAGGATTTCTTTTTCAGCCAGTTCGATGAGCCTGGATAAATGTTTATGATATCGCGTTTGTAATAGTTCATCACCCAGCATGGTTATCAATGTAGGAGATAAAGATAGGGTTAAGCGATAATTGACTTGCTCTTTGTGTAAACGATCAAAAACATTTATTAGGGGGATATAACATTCGGTTATTGCTTCAAATAGCCAGTTTTCTTCAAAAAAACTTTCATATTCCGGGTGACGTATATAAGGCAAATGAGCATGAAGTACTATGTTAAGAAATCCTTTTTTCACTCTTTTCTCTGTCCCTGGCCTGAAAGGTTAGGCCTGGAAGAATTAGCTTTAGTAGATCCTGGTTTATTGCCACCTGGCATAGTGTTAATGCGTTCTATGATAATCTGCTTTTTAGTAAGATCATTTTTTATGCCACTAGTGCTAGTATGACTTTGATTTTTTGTATCATATAAGCTATAGATTTCATTGGAGTTTACCAGGGCGATAAAGCTATTGTCAGGTGAAGACTTGCCTAGGCTCGCAGTATATACCACGCCTTGTTCCATTTTTTGTAAGTTGATTTTTTGCTGTGACTGCGTGGTAGAAACGGTTGTTTCATAGACTAACGTGGCTTTTTTGTTTGTTTGATACTCTTTATATTGTAAAAAAACTCTAAGTTTTAAGTCATCTTGTTGATGATGTCCATTACTATATTGATGATAATCTGCTAAATTCCAATAAACGTAGAAGTTTTTAGGGTCAACAGCTACCAAAACCAGTGTGTGATTGCTGGATGAAACTCCAGGTGCGTAGTATCTGCTGATATTCTGGCTTACTTCGAGCAGTTGTTGTCGAGTAAGTAAACTATTACCTTCATTTTTGGAGGCTTGAACAACCAGAGAAGGGGTTGAATCCCTAACTATTTTTGGACGTATTTTAAACAATTCTTTTTGGGTCAGCTGTCTTTGTAGGGCGTTGTCAGGGAATAGTAGGTTATTGAACATAAGCCCTTATATTTGTACGAGTTTATAGTCTACGCTAAACTGGTTTGTACAGCATGATTTTCCACAGTAGGTGGAATAATATTCCCCTGAGCCTGTAAAGAAAGTGCTTTAGGATACTTGGTGTAATGTTGCCTTACCGTTTGGGCTAAAGCGAGTTTAGTCTCATCATTAATTGGGCAAGGCGA
>CAZNGU010000468.1:0-2584 GCA_964572325.1 uncultured Methylomarinum sp. | reverse complement strand
CTACAGTGATTATTTGTATAGGTCTCTTAATCATAAAACCTGTTCAGGCTTATGATTTGCCTGCAGTCAACCTTGGGTTTACCAGTTTTCTTGATGGTGCACCACCTGCAGGACAGGGGCTCTACTTTAGCCAATATATACAGTATTGGAACCCCGATAAATTTGCTGACAAAAACGGGGATAAGCTATTGCCGTCATTTGCCGATGAATCACTGGATGCCTGGATCAGTTTGAGTCAGTTTATTTATCAATCTGATCAGGAAGTGCTGTTTGGAGGCAAATGGGGTTTAGATTTGATTATTCCTTATATATCTCTGGATCAAGATTATGGGGTTAGTAATAACTTTGGTTTTCCAGAGGATAATGGCAGTGGTCTGGGGGATATTGTTATTGGTCCTTATCTACAGTGGGATCCAGTCATGGGAGAAAACGGGCCTGTTTTTATGCATCGTATTGAATTGCAATTTATTGTACCCAGCGGAAAATACGATCAAAATAAAGAGCTTAACCCTGGCAGTAATTTTTTTTCCTTTAATCCCTATTGGGCGGCAACCCTATTTGTCACGCCAAAGATAACAGCTTCTACCCGGGTGCATTATCTTTGGAATGCTAAAAATACAGACCCTAATAGAAACCTTGTTACCATTGGTGCCAGTAATACCCAAGCAGGTCAAGCAATACATCTGAATTTAGACCTGGCTTATGAAATTTTACCAAAACAGTTACGGATTGGAATAAACGCTTATTATCTTAAGCAAATTAGTGACACGCAGATAAATGGTAAGGATGTAGCTGGGCGACGTGAACAGGTTTTAGGTGTTGGCCCTGGCGCTGTTTACCATTTTTCTCAAAACGACCATGTTTTTTTTAATTACTATTTCGAAACGCTGGCAGAGAATCGTCCTTATGGTGACCGCGTTAACCTGCGATTTGTACATCATTTTTAAGCAGCTATAATTTATATTTTATGGAGTAGGGCATATGAAAATATTTCGTTTTTTTATTTTTATTGTTTCTGTGAACTTCTATGCTCAGGTTTTAGCTAATGAAGTTAGCTTTAAAACAACGGATAATGCGCAGATTTATGCTGATTTTCAATTTCGCGGATCGCATGCCTTTTTATTAGCACATGGCGCTATTTTTAATAAAGAAAGCTGGGGTGAGTTTGAACAACGCTTGCTTAAAAAAAATTATACCGTTCTGGCAATTGACTTTAGAGGGTATGGTAAATCAACTTCTGGTGATAACCCCCGGGCTTTGTACCAAGATATTTTAGCCGGTGTTAAGTTTTTAAGAAGCCAGCAAAGCATTACACAAGTTGCTGTTCTGGGTGCAAGTATGGGCGGGGCAGCAGCGGCTAAGGCAAGTGTAAATTCTGATCCGGATGCAATTGATCAGCTTATTTTATTATCACCGGCACAAGTGTATAAACCCGAAAAAATCAAAGGAAACTTATTAATGATTGCCAGTAAAGATGAATATCTTGCTAAAGCAATTATAGCCTTATTTGATAAAGCGCCAGAGCCTAAGCTATTGAAATTAATTGAAGGCAACGCGCATGCTCAACATATATTTAAAACACCACAAGCTGAAGAGTTGACTCGGATTATTATTCAATTTTTGGAGTCAAGTAAGTCACAATAAAGACTGTTTCGATGTCATGTCTAGTGAGAGGAAGCAGTCTGTTTTACTGATAAGTCACCCCCTTATGTCTAAGCCATCCACTCTTATGTTTAGCTCTTGGGTCTTTGTGCGTCCAATGCAGTACACCACCGTTTGCGTTCCATTCATATTCACCATAGAAATCAACCTTATCGCCTGCGCGTAAAGCATTTATACGGGGTGCCAGATCAATATTATGAGCAACCAGTAAAGTCTGACCAGATGCCAGTTTTAAAATAAAACGCTGGTGCTGGCTTCCAGTGGTATCGTCAGCTAAAGTGCGGGAAACAATGCCTGTTCCGGCAACCTGAACATCACTTTGTTTATTCTTATAAGCACGGTAAAGAGTGTCACCGGCTTTTAGTTCTAATTTTTCAGTAGGATGTATAAAATCAACATCACTTTGCTGAAATGAATTCAGTGAAAAGCCAAGAATAGCAATAATGAAGACTAGAGCTGACTTTAAAATTTTTGATGGTTTTTTTGCTTTGGCTGAATATCTGTTAAGTCGTTTTTTATTGTGGGAAGTGTCCGTTGTTTTACGACCTTTGTTAAAGGGAGTTACTTTCAAATTATTTTCTGAACCTTCAATTTTTACGTTGATAGCACGTCTCTTACCATTGTCATCTATGCTAATTTCAAAGCGAATAATATCTCCAATTCTCGGCTTGCCGCTCCCGCTTTTTAATGCAGAGATGTGAATAAATATATCTTCTCCCGTTTCAGGTTTTATAAAGCCATAACCCTTGTGATTAAACCAGCGAATTAACTTTCCTGTTGAATATTTCATTATTTAATCTAAGCCTCTATCTTTTCAATGTAACTGCGGTTTTTGCACAGTGCTTTCAAATAGGTATACTTCGCGCGGTCACGGATGCGGAATTTATGGCGAACTGATTTTTGTCGAGAGCAAGGCGCTGAA
>CAZNGU010000467.1:0-2587 GCA_964572325.1 uncultured Methylomarinum sp. | reverse complement strand
ACTGTCGGATGGTGATGGTTTTACAGGTATACTGTCTCGGAATTCCATAATATTATTGTGTCTATTATAAAATTAAAATATAAAGGATTGTAAAATGCAGCTGCTTAACTTTCATGTTAACCGAATTATTATTCATCAGGTTTATCGTAGAGACGAAGACGGAAATAAAGTTACACCTACCCAGAGTCATGAATACACAAACTTTGACCGTAACGCTATGGGTGCCTTTATGACACGTGTAAAAGATGCGCTAGGTGAAGGTTCTAAGGCTGTTCAAATGGAAATTGTGGATCAAGAAGCTAATGATTTACCCTCACTGATTAACACAATGATAGAACAGGACAATGATGTGTTTGCTGCGTCTTCTTATGATATAGCTAAAAAGCTTACTGATGCACAGCAGAAAAAAAATATACCTGGTGGAATAGTTGTCGTTTTTTCTGGAACGCAAGGTGCCACGCCAAAAAAATTTCTAGGCATTATTAAAGCTGAGGTTCATAGTGGTTATGAAAAAGAGGTAAATGAGCAAACCAATGAAATATCATTAAAATTTGTAGAGGAGTTGTTGCTGACTCCTGGTACACGATTATATAAAACAGCAGGTTTTTTTGAGAAAGCTGATGTTAATCAAGCCAGTATGAACCTTAATGATAAATGGACTGTCATGGTATCTGATTATCAAATTAGTAAAGGGGAGGGTAAAGCTGCTGCACAGTATTTTTACTCAGATTTTTTAGGTTTTGGTTATCCGCAAACGAGTGCAAGGACAACCAAGCAGTTTTATGAGGCAACCACTGCATTTATATCAAATTTAGATGCCACGGCAGCGAAAAAAAGTAACCTTTTAAATGCACTGACTACATATTTAAAAGTTGATACATCTTCTACAATTAATGCATCAGATTTCGCTTCTACATATTTTGAGGATGTAGATGTGCAGGATGCATATACAAGTCACTTGAGAGATGTAGGGTTATCTGACAATGCTTTTACTAAGGATATAGAACATATTGAAGGAAAGTTACAGTATAGAAGGGTTATGTTTCGTAGTAATGTAAAAATTTCAGCACCATCTGAAACCTTTAAAAACCTTATATCTATAGAGACAATAGAAGGTGATCCTGATGAATCTGGTGGACCTACAGAGTGGACTAAAGTAATAATTAAGGACAAGATTACTCAACAAGAATGAATGAACTTGAATTCAAAGAACAGTGGAATTTAGATAAGCCGGCTTATAGTGCTTGGGGAGAATTTATTGTCGATACAATAAACCAAGGACTGGAAAGCAGAGGTAAGCATCTAAGTGAATTTCTAAAAATACCAGCTACATATCGTCTAAAAGATGATAATTCTCTGATTGATAAGGCGTTCTATCGTGCAGGAAAAAGTTATTCTGACCCGTATAATCAAATTGAAGATAAGGTTGGTGCTCGATTTATAGTTCTACTTTTAGATGATATTAAGGTGATATGTGATGTTATCGAAAAAAGTAATGAGTGGGAATTTGATGCTTGTAAACACTTTGATGAAGATAAAGAGAGAGAGCCTCTTCTTTTTACATACCAGTCTGTTCATTATATCCTAAAGCCAAAATGTGACATAAAAATTAATGGTGTCACGGTTCCAGTGTCTACATCATGTGAAGTGCAGGTAAGAACACTTTTGCAGCATGCACATGCTGAATTAACTCATGATGCAATCTATAAGGCTAATAGAACTATACAGCCTAAAGTGCATCGAACTGTTGCAAAAAGCATGGCGCTCATAGAAACAACAGATGACTTTTTTACTGCTGTTACACATCAGTTAAATTACGGCCCACTTGAAGAATATGGGATCATAAATAGGCTTGATGGTCTTTATTTGAATCTCACTGGCATTGGCTCCCATACCCAAAAATCGTCTATTGTTCTTTGGGATACGTTCGAGGAGTTTATTGATGATAGTCTTGTCGATAATATTCAAAAATTTCTCGCCAATCCTGAATATGCTTTTTTATCTGAGACTATCAAAAAACGATATATCGATAATGCATTTTATCAACAAAGTACAGTGTTATTTATATATTGGATGCTTAAAAACAAAAAGCGAAGATTGCTTAGAGATTGGCCATTTAAAGAAGAATTATTACAACCATTAGCTATTGACTTAGGTGTTAATACTTATGACGACTGAATAGGTCTATCTGTTTGTTAGCAGAGTCCATAAAAGCATAAAAGTGCCGGAGGGATTAAATTTTAATCAACTTTTAAAGTCCACTCAGCAAAACCATCATCCGAATCCCCATAACTCCCAAGCACCGGCTCCAGAATATTCGCATCTTCATCAATCGCCGGATAAGGAATCCGTTTCTGCTGACAGCAGTTGGCGATTTTCGGGTGGCAGGCTTCAAATAATAAAGTCATGTAGGTTTCTTTATCGAGTGAACAATGCTCGTACATGCCAGCCGCCATGCGCTGGTGGTAAGCCTCATATAAAACCAGTGCAGAAGCCACCGACACATTCAGTGACTGCACCATGCCGATCATCGGGATGCTGATATTTTCATCGGCCATTTGTATTGCCTGTTCGCTGATGCCTTCGA
>CAZNGU010000466.1:0-2588 GCA_964572325.1 uncultured Methylomarinum sp. | reverse complement strand
AATCTGATCGGTAAACTGGCTTTTAGTTCATTCCTTATCCCGAGCTCAGGTTATAATAGTAAATTGTTGCTATTTTAATTATTGTTCTTTCGAAAAACATCAACAGGAACGCCACCAACACCCCAGTCCTCCATTTCAACCTCATCAATCACAACAAATGTTGTTGCGGGTGTTTTATTTAGCACGCGAACTAAAAGGTTCGTTGTTTCTTTTATAAGTTCAGCTTTTTGTTCTGGCGTTGTTCCTTCGCGTGTGATTTTAATATTTACATATGGCATTGTTAATTCCTCAAAGTTAAATTTATTTAATAAGCTTTAGTCTATTCAATGATTTCATAATGAAAAACCTTTGAAATAATCTGCCATTTTTTGTCTACAAAAATTAGCATCAAAAAATCTGTAAAAAATTTTGTTTTGATTGAGCATTCAACACGTGCATAAGCCGTAACTGGCCCTGCAAATTCCACTGACAATATACGGTCTCGTCGTTTTTCTCCACGACTAGCAGGTGGTGAACGTTTATCAACTATAGAAAAATATTCATTCATAGTAAGATAAAGCAGACTTCCATCCGTAGCACAGACATAACTCGCTCGTGAGTGAAATACGCTTTTAAGTATCGATGTATCACTGTTATACAAACCATCAAAATAGTTTGATATAACTTTCGTAACAGCTACATATTCAATACCCATACTCTGGTTTCTATTGCCTTGCATTAGTTGATTAATCCTTCTGCATGCATTGCTTCCTTAACGTATTTACGTTTAGAAATACGTGTGGAAAAAGCAGCTACCTTAGGCCATTTATCCAAGCCAATACCTGTTGGCATTGCCCAGCCTGAGACAACGAAAAAGTATGCATCTGCAGTGGAAAACTTATCTCCTAGAAGATATTTACGTCCATCGCTCAAGATCGATTCAAAGTGGTTCATATTTTTCTCAACAATATTTTTGGCATTTAATTTTTCTTCATTTGAAGCTCTTGATGAAAAAAATGGCCCAAAAGCTTTATGCAGTTCTGTTGAAATAAAATTAAGATGTTCTTGTAGACGGGCACGTTCCATTGTCCCGGGCTCAGGGGCAAGATCTGCTTCAGGGTTTTGATCTGCAAGATACTGAAGAATAGCGGCACCTTCAGTTAAAATTTGACCCTCGTCCGTGCGGAGAACTGGAACATATCCTTTAGCATTAATCTTGGAAAAATCGTCACCTGATTCTGTCATTTGTGTATCTGTATCGACACTTTCGATCTCAAAGCCTTTTCCGATTTCTTTCAGTATTATATGCGATGCAAGTGAGCAAGCTCCGGGCTTGTAATATAATTTCATTTTTAATCTCCTAAGTTAAGTAACGTAAATAATTTTACGCATGGCAGGTTACCTTTGTAAACCTACTATGGTAAAGTTACTTAATTCTGGGGTTACCATTGAGTAACTACATAATTTAAATATAGAGATATACGCAATGCTTCCAAGAAGGAAAAACAAAGTAAGCCTTCCGCCAGAGGAATGCCCATTACATTTATGTTTGGGCATTATAGGCGGAAGATGGGCACCAGCAATTATTTGGTACTTAAGCCAAGGCCCCAGACGCTTTAGCGAATTAAAAGATGATATTCAGGGTGTTTCAGCCAAAGTGCTAACAACGCGTTTGAAAAAACTGGAGGCGGATGGCGTTATTAACCGTAATGTCATACCTACATCGCCACCTTCGGTTGAATACAACTTGACTGAATTGGGTTTAGAGTTAAAGCCTGCAATAGAAGCCATCGTTGCTGTAGGGCACAAACTAAAAAAGATAACAAATCACAATAGCTGAACCGGACAATTTAAAGCGGCACTTATTTTATAAAAAAGCATGTAAAAATGTGCACTTTGAAAATTACCCGTAGGCAAGGCGTTAACTTTCTATGGAATCATGAAAAAATGAATCAACTATTTGAACATGCATTGACAGTTTTTATGGCTTTTTTTGCAATTATGAATCCAATAGCAAATACAACTGTCTTTGCTGGTTTAACAGGGAGTATGGGGAAATCTGAACAAACTAAAATAGCACTCAAATCTCTATTTATTACCTTTACTATAATTTTACTATTTTCTGTTTTGGGTAAATCAATTTTTCACCTCTTTGGAATAACTCTTCCTGCATTACGAATAACTGGAGGTATTTTGGTATTTCTTGTCGGATATCATATGCTCCAAGGAAAAAACTCGAATTTGCATACAGCTCAAGAAAGTGAAAATTCAGATGTGGCTGTGTCACCTCTAGCTGTACCGCTTCTCGCCGGACCAGGAACTATTGCAACAGCTATGAATTATTCAGCCTCAGCAGGGTGGGAAGAAATTACTGTAACAGTTTTAATGTTTGCTACTTTATGTGTTATTACATTTGTTTGTTTTGTTTTTTCCTCAAATATTATATCTGTAATTGGTAGGAGTGGGCTTGGTATTGTTACTCGATTGATGGGATTAATCCTATCTGTAATAGGAGTACAAATGGTAATAATTGGTATTAAGGCTGTAATTTATATATAAGTTATAAGTTAACAAAGCATTTATATGACAGTACTGGGACGGTATTAGGA
>CAZNGU010000465.1:0-2591 GCA_964572325.1 uncultured Methylomarinum sp. | reverse complement strand
GTAGGATGTGCTGAGGTACGAAGCGTATCTTTGTGTTATTGATGCGCTTCCTGTCGTCAGCACATCCTACGCGAAACACCTTGGTCAATGGCAGTGGTGCAGAGCGTGTAAACTAAACTGATGGACTTTACCCAGATTGATAACAGGAGATAAACCATGACAGCATTGATAGGCATTATTATGGGCTCAACATCCGATTGGGATACCATGATGCATACTGCTGACACTTTAAAACAACTTGGGATTCCACATGAAGTGGAAGTTGTTTCTGCACACAGAACTCCGGATAAACTATTTCAATATGCTGAAACAGCTGAAAGCCGTGGGCTTGAAGTTATAATTGCAGGTGCTGGAGGAGCTGCGCATTTACCGGGTATGACGGCAGCTAAAACGGCTATTCCTGTATTAGGTGTTCCGGTACAATCAAAAGCACTCAATGGTATGGACTCTTTACTGTCAATTGTACAAATGCCAGCAGGAATTCCAGTTGGAACACTTGCTATAGGTCGTGCAGGTGCTATCAATTCGGCATTATTAGCAGCTGCTATTGTAAGCAATAAACACCCAGAATATAGACAGGCCATTAATGAATATCGACAAAATCAGACAGATCAAGTCTCTGCTAACACTGATCCACGGAAATTAAACAAATGAAAATTGGAATTTTAGGTGGGGGACAATTAGCCCGTATGCTGGCTTTATCTGGCTATCCTTTAGGGCTGGAATTTATCATCCTAGACCCTAGTAAAGAGGCTGGTGCAACAGGTTTGGGTAAACATCTGCATGGTCAGTATGACGATCAGGCTTTATTGACTGAATTAGCGGAAGAAGCTGATGTCATTACCTATGAGTTTGAAAATGTGCCTGTTGAGGTTGCTGGTTTTTTAGCGGAACATACAAAAGTATTTCCTGCGCCGAATGCTTTGGGTATTGCTCAGGATCGGATGCAGGAAAAAAACTTCTTTCATCAACTTAATATACCTACAGCTGATTTTGCACCGATTGATAGTTTGGAGGATTTGCAGCAAGCTATGCAATCCATTAAATTTCCGGCTATTTTAAAAAGCCGTAGAATGGGATATGACGGCAAAGGTCAAGTTGTCTTGAAATCTGCTGATCAACTAGCCGAAGCCTGGGAGGCAATGCAGGGAGCCTCTTCAATTGTTGAAAGTTTTGTACCTTTTCAAAGAGAAGTTTCTATTATCGCGGCAAGACGTCCTGGTGGTGACATTGTTTTTTACCCATTATCAGAGAACAGTCATAAACAAGGTATACTCAGAGTTTCTGAGTGTTGTGATAATGATGAATTACAGAGTCAGGCAGAAGATTATGTAGTCCGTGTATTAAATTCACTGGATTATGTGGGGGTTATTGCACTCGAATTATTCGATGTGGATGGTAAGTTATTTGCGAATGAATTTGCCCCACGGGTGCATAATTCAGGCCACTGGACGATTGAGGGCGCTGAAACCAGTCAATTTGAAAATCATTTACGTGCTATTTTGGATTTGCCGCTGGGTTCAACAAAATCACGAGGGTATGTTGCTATGGTTAATTTTATTGGCGGTTTGCCAGCAATGGATCGTGTTTTAGAAATCCCCTATGCGCATATTCACCTTTATGATAAGGCTCCACGAAAAGGCAGAAAAGTAGCCCATGCAACAATTAGAACAGATGATGCCAGCCAGTATACGCAATCACTAAATCGCTTGTTGAAAATGGCTGAAGCAAGCGATGATTCTTAGAGAGGGTTTCTTCGACTTTTCCAAGCAGAGAAAGGTATTGAAATAGCTAAAAGCTGACCCCATATAATGAAGCATAATACAATTGGAGTGGAACAAATGATGAAGCAGTTTTTATTGTTAGCCTGTTTGATGTCTGCAAGTTTTGCCTATGCAAATGAGGCGAAAAATGAGTGGAATGGAACAAAATTAAGCGATGATACCATCAAAAAAATTCAGCAATCTCAGTACCAGTACAAAAAATGTGTGATTAGTGAAATGCAAAAGCTGAAAGGTAGTAAAATTGTGGTAAAAGAAACAACAGCTAATATTATCAAACAATGCGAACCTGTGTTAGCACAAATGCGGCAGGTTTATTTAGAGGTTAAAGTTCCTGCTATTATGGCTGATCGTCATTTAAAAAAGATGCGTTTTGACATCACTCGCCGTGTTCTAAAACAACTTATGTTTGCTGCAGCGGCAAATAAAGCCAGGCAATAAAGTATACCGTGCTCTGAATCACTACTATTAGATCAAGCATTTTAAGTAGGATGTGCTGACGACAGGAGGCGCATACTCTTTTTATTGATACGCTTCCTGTCGTCAGCACATCCTACGCGGCTGGCTTTGGACTAAGATCTTGTTCAAGATCTACTGCGGTCTTATCACTTATATCCTGATTTCCAGCCTAATAAATAGAAAAATTAATTTGAGTCTATACATTGTTATAGGGACAGATTGAAGTACCTTTAAAAAATTATGAATAATAAATATACAATCGATTTAAGCTTAATGCCTACAACCCTGGACTTATGGCATGTTTATTTGCTTAGTCCGGTAGTAGTTTTAGCATTGGTCTTAATCATTGTT
>CAZNGU010000464.1:0-2600 GCA_964572325.1 uncultured Methylomarinum sp. | reverse complement strand
CATTTGGTGTGATGCATGAAAATATTCTAGCAAGTTTGGGTGATCTGTACCACAGTACAATCAGCACCTTACCTCCCCGAATAATGGTGAATGGAAATGAGGATTTTCTAGCTCAACCTGATATAATTAATAAAATAAGAGCTTTGCTATTGGCAGGTATTCGCTCTACATTATTATGGCGGCAATGTGGAGGTACTCGCTGGAAATTCTTGTTTTTTCGTAAAAAAATACAGGATGAAATAGCGTTTCTACTGACTAAGGTTTAATTTTTGTATTGATGCCAGAATTACCCGAAGTAGAAACCACCTGCCGTGGTATAAAGCCGCATATTATAAAAAAAACTATTGCTAATATTGTGGTAAGACAAGCACAATTACGCTGGCCTGTTACTGAGGATATTTCTGCACAATGTAGTGGCTATTCAATAAAACGTGTTTATAGACGAGCTAAGTATTTATTGCTTGAAGTCGGTGCCACACATACCATAATTATTCATTTAGGAATGTCAGGTAATTTACGCATTTCTAATTCAGAACAAGCACCCGGTAAACATGATCATGTGGATTTTGTTTTTAGCGATGGCTCGGTTCTTCGGTTTAATGATACTCGCAGATTTGGTTCTATATTATTGACATCAGATCCTATAGAAAAACACAAACTGATCAGCTCATTGGGGCCAGAACCATTTTCTTCACATTTTAATGGTCAGCATCTTTATCATTTATCTAAAAATAGAAGTTCCGCAGTAAAAACATTTATTATGGATGGGCATCATGTTGTTGGCGTAGGAAATATTTATGCCAGCGAAGCACTTTTTATGGCAGGCATTCACCCTGTCAGGCAAGCAGGAAGAGTTTCCCTGCAACGTTACCAAAAACTAGCAGAAAGTATAAAAATCATTCTACAACAAGCGATAGATCAAGGTGGAACAACTCTGCGTGACTTTGTCAATGAACAGGGTAAGCCAGGCTATTTTCAACAATCATTGGCTGTTTATGGTCGAAAAAACGAGAGCTGCAGGCTGTGTTCTTCTACTATAAAACAGGTGAAAATAGGGCAACGTGCTAGTTATTTTTGCCCTGTTTGTCAAACATAGCATTCTGAAATTAGTGGAGTATTTATGGAATTATTTGGCTTTGTGTTATTGGGTATATGCCTGGTTTTTGGCGGTGCTTTTGTATTACTCAGAACTGCAAAGAAACCCAAAATCCCTGACTCATTCAAACCTAGAGAATATGACGATGAAGATGATACCAATGGCTGGTGACAATAAGATAACATCTTAATTGTGTTTTATTATGACCGGTGCTTGAACAAATTGTTTTGATGGGGGTTTTCCATTCAGAGTAACACTGTCTTAAAGCAAGTATTTCAGTGGGGCATGTTGACGATAGGACGCGCATCAATAACAGAGAGATGCGTATCATTCCTCAGCGCACTATAAATTCTGCATCCGTGACCGCGCAAAGTATAATTAGCGATTACATTCTTCCTGCCATGACTGCAGCACCCATCAAGCCAACTTTAGCATTAACAATCACGTTAACCGGCATGGCCTCCAGTAAATAGCCCATTTTGGGATTATTATTAAAGGCACTAATGAATGTGCCATCTTTAAGCTTGTCAATAATACGGGGCGCAATACCCCCCGCAACATAAACACCATTTGTAGCTAAACAGGTTAAGCCTAAGTTGCCTGCCTGACGACCGTAAATAGACGTAAACATGTCCAATGCTTTTATGCACATAGTATCAGTGCCTGATAAGGCATTGCTACTTATCACTGCTGCCGGATCATCAGTTTTCATAGCTTCGGCAATGGTATCAGATTCTAGCTCCCGGCTCGATGCTTTGAGGAATTTATAAATATTAAACAGGCCATTACCTGAAAGTAGGTGTTCATTGCTTACATGTCCCAATTGTTCCATGAGATATTTAAGTAGGTCAATCTCATCATTATTTTGTGGAGCAAAACCTGCATGTCCACCTTCGGAAGCAATAACTTCATACTGTCCATCTCTTGCTACCATGAGTGCTTCACCCAGTCCCGTGCCTGCGCCTAATATTACCTGAGGCCCATCGGCTATGGGCTGGCCTCGTTGCAGGCAGACCAGATCATCCGTGCCTAAAACTTCAATAGCATAAGCAATCGCCTGAAAATCATTAATCATTTTTATTGATTTTAAGCCTTGCTCATTGGCCATTTGCAACGCATCCAGGCTCCAGCCAAGATTGGTAACATGAGCTGTTTCACCCTTGACTGGCCCTGCAATACCAAAGCAGGCATTTTCTATGCTAAAACTTACTTGCTCTTTAGCCTCCTTTAAAAATTCCAGAACCATGGGAGTAAGATGCGAGTATGCGTGACTATCATATCTTTTTTCAAAAATATTCTTATAGTTGCCAGACCTTACTTCTGCTATTTGAAGTAAGGTCTTGGTGCCACCAATATCACCTGCAAGTACCATCATGTTATTTCTCCTAAATTATTTGTATCTACTCAGTGTATTTGAAGCTAAGGGTGTAGGGTATTGATTTTTCAGGGCGCGTAAATACATCCATGTAAGCTCTCTGAAACGTCCTGTTTCAGAAGCCTGATA
>CAZNGU010000463.1:0-2602 GCA_964572325.1 uncultured Methylomarinum sp. | reverse complement strand
CTTGCCCTTGCTTCATAAATTGGGTTTTGTACTTCTATGGTTTGATTGCCAAGCATTTCAGAGCAGTATTTAGCGGTTTTTAAATCTCGAACGCCAATAAATATTTGTGCTTGCGAAGAGCTTAATATTGATTGCATTCCATCCTCACCATATAAGCCGCTTATTTGCCCCAAGCTCTGCCACGCTGAAAATGTTCTGAAAAAGCTACGACCATAAGAATAAGCAGTTAGCATTTCTTCAAAATTGCCAAGGGCTGCTATTTCATCCATCAGGAATAAAGGGCGGCTTGCGGTATTGCGGTATTGATAAAGCATGGCAACGCCAATAATCAGGCGCATGGCAGATTTATGAATCCCCATGTTTTCAGCAGGAAAGGCTAGATCAATCACAGCGGCGGGGTTTGTTTTAGAGAGTACATCAAGCGAAAAATCCGCCCCAGAAAACAGCGTTTTTAAGTTAGGGTCTGCCATAAAGGTCATAGCCGTACTTATTGTAGACATCACTCCGCTATATTCGCCACTTGCCCCTGTATCACTACGTTTATTGATGATTTCATTCATGGTCAGAGCAATATCATCATTGCCAAGCGTGGCATACAAACCCAGAGCCAAGGCTTTAAAATCGCTATGATTATTTTCAATCATATTCAAAACCCCCATAAAATCTGAAAGATTAGGGCTTGTACTGGTTAAAGCGTAGGCTAATAATAAATTACTCATCCACTGACGAGCGCGATTAACAAAAAAGGTTTTTCCGCCCCCATCAGGAATAAGCATCACTGCAATTCTCAAGCAGTCCGAGACAATATGAGGAGAATCCGCTTTTAAAATATCAAAGGGGTTAACTCTATGTTGTGGTAAATTCCAAGGAGACCCCGTATGTAGCCCTGTTGGATTTATACACCAAAAATCCTTGCCTAAAATTTTAGTTTGATACTGGTTTATCATTGCCCCGATTTCTGCCTTCGGGTCATTAATCACCATCGAACCTTGATAAAAGTTTAAATATAATAATATGGTTGTACCTTTGCCTGAACCAGCCCCGCCCACTAGGGTTAGAGGGCTATCACTATCAAGCATCAACCATTTCCCTGTATAGGAACACAGGCTTAAGAAAACGCCTTTACTGCCCTTTTTACCGTAAAGGCCAGCTTGTTTGATTTGACGAGGTGTTGGCCAAGTACTAGAGCCGTGCCTATTATCTGAATAGAAATTCATAGTTCACTACCTCAATAAAAAGGCTAGCAACAAGCCAGCCTTAAATTAAAATTTGTATGTCGCATTAGCGTAGTTCCGCATGAGAATTAAAATGCGCGGAATATAATTTATTTGTCGCTTCTCGATGACGGCACAAAATCCAATAATGCAATATATCTGAAAAACTATGGTCTTGAGATTTAAGAAACAGCGCTTCACAAAAGCTAAGGGCTTGATGGTATTTCCCTTCCTCTTGGGTATGGCGTTCAAATAATTTCCAATACATTTTAGGAAATGTCACGCTGTAGGCAACCTTGCTTTCAGGGCAGTTAAACGTCCTTGTCTGAAAGACATAGTGGGGGTGAGTTGTTGGAGTCTCAATGATATATTGTTTTTCAGCCATGTTTCATTGTGGCAAAAAAACAGGCTCTAGCGCAAGAAAAACGCTCATTTACCCTTTTTTTTATCAACCACACTTAATTTATGAATAATTCAGAGATCGGAAAAGGCTTTAATCAGCAAGCGCAATCCGCACAAAACCCTAATGAACAAATAGAACAAAACAAGCAAGATATGAGGATAGATGGTAGCCCCACATTAGAAAATAAAGCTAATGTTGAGCATGAGGCCTATATTCCCACTCTTGAAATGAAAGGTAATGAAGCACAAAAAGTTAGGCAGGGGGGTTTTGAAGAAAAGCAGGCAAAATTATGGCTGGATAGCTATTAAGAAGCCCCGCAAGAAAAAGCTAAAAATTCCCTCGATCAAGAATTTAAGCAAAGTGCGACTAAGCCACTGACTGTCTCATTTTTTGATAGTTTGAGTGATGAAAATAAAGCTAAGATTGAAGCTTATAAACAAGCTAATCCAGAACAGAAACAAGAACAGCAAAGCCAGAAAAAAGGCTATGGCTCATCTGATTTGTAAATACTGAGGTGGTTTTTTAATCCCACATAGTAAGGGCTGCTTGGCGTTCTTCCTGCCCGATAGCGTCCATATAGATGATGGTATTATCTAAACTGGTATGACCTAGCCATTTTTGCACTAGACGTGGGTTACGGGTCTTCTGCGCGGCTCTAACGCCGTATCCATGCCGTAATCCTTTTGGGGTTGCCTGTGCGCCCTCGATCTCGGCTAGCTTCATTATTTTTTTGATTAGCTTATAAGCTTGATTGTATTGCCAAGGAAATAACGCCCCTGTCTTTTTCTTAACCCGCTGCGCTTTGCGTATGCCGTGTACCAGCTCTAGTGCATCTAAAACATAATCAGGCACGGGAATAGCTCTATATTTGGTTTTATGCCGCTGTTTAAGGGTGCGTAAGATAATAGTTTTTTCGCTTAAATCAATGCTGCTGGCAGTGAGTTCTAAAGCTTCGGCGGGTCTGCATCCTGTATAAGCCAGTACA
>CAZNGU010000462.1:0-2607 GCA_964572325.1 uncultured Methylomarinum sp. | reverse complement strand
TAACTTAATATTTATAAGCCTTTTTACAGAAGACATTATATTGAAGCCACACCCTCTCCTCTCCCTCCCTTCCAGCAAGAGAGCTAAGCTTCGAATACGAACAAAATTGCCCAATTTATTCTGTGCGCGTTTCTTATTTGAGTTTACTTTTTAATATTTTGTTGACTTCGCCTGGGTTGGCTTTGCCTTGGCTGGCTTTCATAGTCTGGCCGACAAAAAAACCAAAAACTTTATCTTTACCGCTTAAATATTGTTTAACTTGATTTGGGTTGTCAGCTATTATTTTATCAATAATTGCTTCAATAGCGCCGCTATCAGTAATTTGTTTCAGACCTTGCTGGTCAATAATTTCATCAGCAGTCGCATTACTTTCCCATAATTTTTCAAAGACCTGTTTGGCAATCTTTCCTGAGATGGTCTGATCTGCAATACGTTTTAATAACCCGGCTAAACGTTCATGATTAACTGGAGTTTCGCTAATTTCAAGTCCTGATTTATTAAGCGCAGCCAAAAAATTTCCACTGACCCAGTTGGAACAAAGCCTGGCTTCACAAGCTGAGGTTTCGACTACGGCTTCATAAAAATCAGCTAATTGACGAGAGGATGTCAAAGTGCTTGCCATCTCATCATCCTGGTCATATTGTTCTTTAAAGCGCAGTTTTTTTGCAGCAGGTAATTCGGGTAAGTCCGCTTTAATTTGTTCGCGTAATTCAGCACTGACTTCAACTGGAAGTAAATCTGGATCAGGAAAATAGCGGTAATCATTAGCCTCTTCTTTACTGCGCATAGGGCGTGTTTCGTTTTTGTCGGCATCATATAAACGGGTTTCCTGTGTTATAGTGCCGCCCCCTTCTATAAGATCAATTTGTCTTTCTATTTCAATATTGATCGCTTTTTCAACAAATTTAAATGAATTTATATTTTTTAATTCAGTGCGGGTGCCTAATGTTTCTTGACCTTTAGGGCGAACAGAGACATTGGCGTCACAGCGAAAGGAGCCTTCCTGCATATTGCCATCGCATATTTCCAGATAACGTACTAGGTCATGAATTTTTCGCATATACGCGACGGCTTCCTGAGCTGAGCGCATGTCAGGTTCAGAAACAATTTCTAATAATGGGGTGCCTGCACGATTAAGGTCAATTCCACTTAAGCCATGAAAATTTTCGTGTAGAGATTTGCCAGCGTCTTCTTCTAAATGAGCGCGGGTAACGCCGATTCGTTTAATTGTTTCATTCACTTCTATATCAATATGACCCACGCCGACAATAGGATAATCCATTTGGCTAATTTGATAACCTTTAGGTAAATCAGGGTAAAAATAGTTTTTTCTGGCAAATACAGAGGAAGGTGCAATTTCAGCTTCTATTGCCATGCCGAACTTAACAGCCATTCGTACCACTTCTTTATTTAACACGGGTAATACCCCTGGCAAGCCTAGGTCAACTGCACAAGCCTGGGTATTGGGTTCTGCTCCATAGGCAGTTGATGCTGATGAAAATATTTTAGATTTTGTTGCCAGTTGAGCATGAATTTCTAAGCCGATAACGGTTTCCCATTCCATTGTTTTCTCCTTATTCAAAACCCTGAGGTGTTTGCTGATGCCAATGTGTGGCTTGTTGATATTTATGAGCAATATTTAATAAATGTGCTTCTGTAAAATAATTACTAATAATTTGTAATCCTACTGGTTTCCCATTTGCTAAACCGGCCGGTATTGAAATAGCGGGTAATCCTGCCAGGTTGACAGCAATAGTATAAATGTCTGCCAAGTACATTTCGATGGGGTCACCGGTTTTTTCACCTAGGCCAAAAGCGGTTGAGGGCGATACGGGACCCATTAAAACGTCCACCTCAGAAAAAGCCTTTTTAAAATCTTCACTGATCAGTCTGCGTGCTTTTTGTGCCTTGATGTAATAAGCATCATAATAGCCTGCTGATAAGGCATAAGTACCCATTAATATTCGACGTTTAACTTCAGCACCAAAGGCTTCGCCACGAGAACGGATGTATAAATCGTTAAGATCTTTTGGATCATCACAGCGATACCCAAAACGGACACCATCAAAGCGGGATAAATTGGCTGAGCATTCTGCGGGGGCAATGACGTAATAAACAGGGATAGAAAGCTTCATATTAGGTAATGAAACTTCTTTTATTTCAGCTCCCATTTTCTGGTATTCATTAATGGCTGTTTCTACGCTTTTGGCTACCTCATTATTTAAGCCTTCACTGAAAAATTCTTTGGGTAAGCCAATTTTTAATCCGGCAATACTATTATTTAAATTTTGTGAATAATCAGGGACTGGTTTATCCATGCTAGTCGAATCTTTTTCATCAAAACCAGACATGGTTTGTAGTAATATTGCCGCATCTTCGGCAGAGCGAGTCATCGGGCCTGCTTGATCTAGACTGGATGCAAAAGCAATCATGCCATAGCGGGAAATTCTGCCATAGCTTGGTTTTAGCCCGGTAATACCACAGAAAGAAGCCGGCTGGCGAATTGATCCGCCGGTATCAGTACCCGTTGCGGCCACTGTTAAACGTGCAGCAACAGCCGAGGCAGAGCCGCCTGATGAGCCGCCAGGTACACATACTGTATCCCAG
>CAZNGU010000461.1:0-2614 GCA_964572325.1 uncultured Methylomarinum sp. | reverse complement strand
GTTGCAGCATGGTTTTGATTTTACCATAAATAATTATTAGAAAACCTCAGGTTACAAGAGTTTTTGTAAATAAAGCATTTAAAAATGGTATCCCAGATCCAGCCTGATGTGATCATCTTCCCGAAAGCTATAGACAGGATCATTTTTGGGTATACCACTGTATAAACGTATTTCCAGGTCAAGGGTAAAACTGTCGCCCATACGTCTGCTCGCTTCAATATTGTAAAACTTGCTATTATTAGTTCGGTCAAACAAGACTCCTGCTAATATTTCAGTGCTTTGAACATCGTTAAAAGCAAAGCGCAAAGCTGTTAATATATCGTCCTGAAAAGGTGCCAGGAAATTATTAGAGCCTCTGCTGTCATACATGTATTCAATGACTATTCCCAAATCCAGACCTGAACGAAAAAGGTCAAAAAAAGTATATTCAAGCCCGGTTGTAGAGGCATAAAATGCTTTTCCCTGGCCTAATCTGACTATGGCCTCGTGCTTCCATAGCCAGTCTTCATCAGTTAATTGTATGTCCAGGCCAGTCTGATTAATCACTTCATAAAAGGGTCTTAATTCTAAAGCACCCTGAGGATTTACTTTTAATTTAAAAGAAGGCTCACGACCTGTACCATAGAAATGAGACAAACCAATATCCCAGTTACCCATAGCATGAGACCAGCGTGCAGCATATGCCAAGTGTTTTTCAATGCCATGCTTTTCAAAAATGGCGTTACCTACATCTATTTCAGGAAAAATTCTTAACCGCCCTTCTTTTCCGGGAAAGGTGCGTTCTCTAAAACCTGGTAAAACAAACAAGTCGACTGTTCCCCAGTCTCTTATGAGTGCCAAATTAATCATGGGCTGTCCTAGCTTGTCTTCTGTATCGGTATTTTCAACTAAGTCGGTCTGATTAATGATGTCGACCAAATGTATGCCTTCAGCCACACCCCAGAATACTTTACGAAAACCCACCCGAAGTTCCCAGTCATCTTCAGCCAGAAGCCAGGTCAGTTCCCGGATATCAAAATGTGTTCGCCGGTTATCATATTGGGAATATCTAAAAAAAGGAACCAGAGTAAAGCTTTGTTTGCCATTATCCCATTCCCGATAAAGTTCGGGTTCAATCGCTCCTGAAACATAATTTCTATGTTGTTGTGAATCTAGCGCTTCATAAAAAAAGCCTAAGTTCTCAACGCTGACTTTACCTGAAATTTCCCAATCAGAAAATAATTGCTTGCTAAAATCAGGTGATTCAGAATTATCTGCACTTGCAGCAATCTCAGGTTCCAGGCTGTGTCTCTTGTTTTCAGAACTTAGAGCATCATTGTTCTCATTAGCAGATAAACTTATAAGCAGCTGTTTTTCATTACTATAATAAGTCGACAATGTTAATTTTCCAGACGCGGCCATATTTAAATCAAAAACGACTCTTAAGTCATGCTGATTTCTGGCTGCACTACGAATTTTTTTAACATAGAGTAGGGCTTCACTAGATAAGGCTAGCTTCTCTGCTAAAAAAGTATCTTTTAGATCAATAATCAGACGATCAGGGGCTGTTAATATAAAAGTATTATATTCAACCCTATCTGTCAGAAACAAAGCGATTTCGACCGGCCTATCCTGTGTCTGTTTAATATCTATAGATAAAAGCTTCGTTTGCTCTGCATACACTTCCAGACAAGTCATCAATAAAAAAATAAAATAGAAAATATTAATTTTTTTCATGTACATTTATTTTAACTTGGGGCTGTGGTCTAGCATTGAGTACGTTCCTTAATATCGCAATCGATACCATAGTTGCCCCAGGCATTCATGCAAGACCAGAGAGCTTAGCTTTAAAGCTCGAGCAGAAGGTAAAAAATTATATAAACTAAAACCAGACATTGATATAAATGCGGTAGGTGCCGGCGTTACTTGAAATCCCACTTTCTTAAATTGTCTCATAGCTCTTGGCATATGCAGGGCATGGGTTACTAAAATAATACGATCAATCTGCTCTTTCTCAAGGATTTTACGCGAAAAAATAGCATTTTCTGCTGTATTTTTGCTTGCTGTTTCTATCCACTGCACCCCGGTATGAAATTCATTTTCAAATACCTGTTTCATTAAACTCGCTTCTGCATTTTCTGCTGAATTAAAAACTTTTCCACCACTAAGTAAAATAGGTAAGGGTATTTTTTTTACCAAATAAGCCGCATAGCGAATGCGTAGTAAAGTGGCACTGTTGATCGTTTCAGCAACGTCGTATTCAGCAGCAGACGAAGAAATGCCTCCACCAAGAACAATAATTGCCTGTGGATGAGTGTTGTCTAAATGAGCAAGATTGATAACAGGGGGCTTTTTATAGATTTTTCCCAAGCTAACTGCAACAATTGGCAGGCTTAATATAACAAGAAAAAATAATGAGGCTATTAATAACATCCAACCTTTGTGTATGTCTTTATGCACACAGTAAGCACCCAAAAAAGCAGTAAATAATAGACTGGACGGGGGCAACAAGAAAGTTTTGATTAAATAGATTAGTTCTATTTCCATCTTTTATATTCTGGAATTAAAATGTCTGTTGCGATAAGTTGCATGCAATACCGAGGTGTCTCTTGAACCTGAGAACCCCCTTTCACCT
>CAZNGU010000460.1:0-2615 GCA_964572325.1 uncultured Methylomarinum sp. | reverse complement strand
TATTAGTAAGCTCCCGAGTTATTGTCTGGGCTGCAGTGAATATTGCTGTGTCTTTTGGTGTCAGTGATTTGCTAATTGGCTTGACCATCGTTGCCTTTGGCACCAGCTTACCTGAATTGGCAGCGTCTATCAGTAGTGTATTAAAAAAAGAAGATGACCTGGCTGTGGGTAATGTGATTGGATCAAATCTATATAACTTGTTAGCAGTTTATTCATTGCCTGGATTATTAGCACCTGGCTCTGTAGCAGAAAGCGTAATTTACCGTGATTTCCCAGTGATGTTGGTATTTACCGGGGTATTATTTGTTTTAGGTTTTGGCCTTAGAAAAGCGGGTCAAATAAATCGAACAGAAGGTTTGGCTTTACTGTTGGCTTTTGGCAGTTACCAGTATTTTATTATCCAAAGTGCAGTAGCATGATTTTTTATAGTTGTGAATGATTTAAATTTAAAGGCATTAGGTCTGGCGGTTATTAAGACAGAATTGCAGGCGGTATCAGCTTTACAAGACAAAATAAATGAGCAGTTTGTACAGGCCTGTCATTTAATGCTGGAATGTAAAGGACGTGTGGTAGTTACTGGAATGGGTAAATCTGGGCATATTGCCGGAAAAATTGCAGCAACATTGGCCAGCACCGGGACACCGGCTTTTTTTGTTCATCCAGGGGAAGCTAGTCATGGTGACTTAGGCATGATTACACAGCAAGATGTGGTATTAGCACTGTCTTATTCTGGGGAAACAGGTGAGGTTTTGACCATTTTGCCTATTATTAAGCGTATTGCGGTACCTTTTATTGCAATGACAGGAAACCCTAAGTCTTCACTAGCAAAATTTGCTACCGTTCATCTTGATGTTGCCGTTGAGCAAGAAGCCTGCCCTTTAGGTCTTGCACCGACTTCAAGCACTACTGCCGCTTTGGTTATGGGGGATGCATTGGCAGTGTCCATGCTTGAAGCCAAAGGATTTACCCGTGATGACTTTGCGCTTTCACATCCGGGAGGCAGTCTGGGTAAACGCTTATTATTGATGGTGGGTGATATTATGCACTCGGGGCAGGATATACCTGCAACTATTGAAACAGCAATAGTAGTTGATGCATTGTTGGAAATGACAGAAAAGAAATTAGGGATGACGGCTGTTATTAATGAGTGTGATCAGGTGGTGGGTATATTTACGGATGGTGATTTACGACGCATGCTGGAAAAAAACCTGGATATTCAAAGCACTAAAATCTCAGAGGTCATGACCTTAAACTGTTCAATGATTGGTTCAGGAATTTTAGCGGCCGAAGCAATGAAAGTAATGCAAGAAAAAAAGATTAACGCATTATTGATTGTGGATGCACATAATAAATTGGTGGGGGCAATAAATATGCATGATTTAGTGCGTGCAGGAATAGTTTGAAAACTCAGCTTAAAGGTTAAAAGAGACAGTGCAGGAAATTATTGAAAAAGCCCGGAATTTAAAGTTATTGATTCTTGATGTTGATGGTGTTTTGACGGATGGTCGATTATTTTTTGATGATCAGGGTAAGGAATATAAATGTTTTCATGCTCGTGATGGGCATGGTATAAAGTTACTAAGGCAATCAGGTGTTGAAGTTGCTGCTATTTCAGGTCGTCGATCAAACTCAGTCGCTATAAGGATGAAAAATTTAGGTGTTGAACATGTTTATCAAGGCCATGAAGATAAAGTGGCCGCGTTTAATGAAATTATTCAGGCATTGTCGATTAAACCTGAACAAGTAGCACATGTTGGAGACGATTTGATTGATTTACCCATTATGACTCGGGTTGGCTTATCTATTGCAGTAAGTGATGCTAATTTTGCGGTTAAGGAATATGCCGATTGGTGTACTGAAACGCCTGGAGGTTTAGGGGCAGTTAGAGAAATTTGCGATTTTATTATGCAATCCCAAGGAACTTTTGACGCTGTTTTACAGAGCTATATGCAATGAATGCCAGTCAGCTCAGGGTTTTTGTGGTTTTGTTTTTTTTGCTGGCAGCAACATGGTTTTTAGCCGATTTTTTTGAGGAAAAAGAAACTAAAAAAATTGCAGTGGCTGACCATAGCCCAGATTATTTTAGTACCGGCTATTACAAAAAAGAAATGGATATTGCTGGCAAAATAAAAAATGAATTAACAGCAGATAAAATGATTCATTATGGTGATGATAATACCACCCATCTTGAAAAACCTGTGATGACTTTATATAACCCCGAGATTCCACCCTGGGTAATAGAATCAGAGCAGGGAATATTAGCAGCTGATGGTGATAATTTGTTATTATCGGGAAAGGTTTTTATCAGTAGAAAAGGAACAAAAAAACGCCGACCTTTTAAAATTAATACCTCAGAATTAAAAGTAAAACTGTCTATCAGCTATGCTGAAACCAAGCAGTGGGCAGAAATAATAGATACACCGAATAGAACAGCCGGGGTGGGTATGCAAGCAACATTTAAGCGCCCCGTTAAAGTAAAGTTTTTGTCAAGAGTTAAAGGACGATATGAAGTTAATTAAAATAAGTGTTTTTACTTTGTTATGGCTGTTTATTAATACCGCTGATGCACTGAAAAGTGACGCGGATCAACCGGTTTATATTGCTTCAAATACCGC
>CAZNGU010000459.1:0-2619 GCA_964572325.1 uncultured Methylomarinum sp. | reverse complement strand
AGCTCTCTTTTAATTGGAAGATAGCCATTCTAGTTTGGAAGATAATTTTTTTTTGTAGTATAGGTTTTGGGTTTATTATGAGTATAATGATATTTTTTTTTATAATTTAATGATTTTATTAGTTTTGTTGGTGTATTTTTTAAATGAATGGGCACTTCCAGACTTCCCGTTGCTTTAATATCGCTCATAGCCGCATTATATGCCATGTATACAGCATTACTTTTTGCTGCACAGGCCAAATAAACGACTGCTTGAGCCAATGCTAACTCCCCCTCTGGGCTTCCTAAGCGCTCTTGTGCTTCCCAGGCGTTAATGGTGATCTCCAAAGCTCTAGGATCTGCATTGCCTATATCTTCCGAGGCAATTCTTACAATTCTTCTGGCTAGATACGCCAAATCAATACCACCATCTATCATTCTGCATAGCCAATAGAGCGATGCATCGGGTGAACTGCCTCTTACTGCTTTATGTAATGCCGATATCTGGTTATAAAATTCTTCGCCATGATGATCAAATCGCCGTGTACCACCACTCAGCACTTCCTGAGTAATTTTTTCATTGATGACAAGACTTTGTTCTGCAGCAGCAAGTTCTACCGCAATTTCCAATAAGTTGAGTAGACGTCTGGCATCACCATCTGCTGCTAGAGCAAATTGTTGTTTAAATTCATCCGCTATTTGTATCTGCGCAGTTATCAGTCCTTTTTCTTTATTGGCTAAGGCATTATCTAATACTGTAATTAAATCATCATTATTTAATGCATTAAGCACATAAACTCTAGCACGGGATAACAAAGCATTATTTAAAGCAAATGATGGGTTTTCCGTTGTTGCACCAATAAAATAAACCGTCCCATCTTCCAGATGTGGTAAGAAAGCATCTTGTTGGGATTTATTAAAACGATGTACTTCATCTACAAACAAAATGGTACGCTTATTTTGCTGCTGTTGAATTTTTTTGGCTTCCGCAACGGCCAAGCGAATATCTTTTACACCGGCCAATACTGCCGAAATTGGCATAAACTCAGCATCAGAATGATGAGCAATTATTCGTGCCAAGGTGGTTTTCCCTGTGCCTGGCGGACCCCAAAAAATCATGGAATGCAAATGCCCTGATAAAATCGCCTCATACAATGGCTTGCCTGGCTTTAGAATATGTTGTTGCCCAATATATTCTTCCAGAATCTGCGGCCTCATTCTATCCGCTAGCGGCCGAGTTAAATCATCAAACATAGTTATTATGCTTTTGCTCCAGCCTTGAACCTTTCACCTTAAACCTGCTTTGTTATCAATTCTCAAAAACATCAACACCCTCAGGTGCTGTAAATTTAAAAATATCTTTTTCCAGGGTAATATTGGTTTTTACCTCGGAAAAATAGATGCGAGTCAATTGTCCAAAATTATCACTTAATTCCATCCCCCCTATGGATCCTTCATTCAGTCCAATAAGAATATAGTTAAAACCACTTTCTTCATTTTTTGGTGATAGTTTTATCCATTGCAAGTCTTCATCTACCCCTTGCTGCTGCATGATAAAGTTTTCTTCTAATGCTATTTCTCCGCTGAGTAACAACGCTGGTGTGGCGCCTAAAGAATCATCCAGTTTTTTTATAGTGACTTGTTCCAGGTCTGCATCATAAAAATAGACTTTGCCATGATTGGATACAATTTCTTGAATATAGGGCGTTTTATAACTCCAGCGAAATTTTCCGGGCCGGCTTAAATAAAATTGTCCTTCGCTTGTTTGTACTGGTTGATTATTTTCATCCAATGTTATCTGTTTAAAATTAGCGGTTAATGTCTCGGTAGACGCTAAAAATGATTTTAATTGTTTAAATGGTAAAGGTTCTGAATTAACATTATGCAGAAACAGTATGCTTAGAAAAATTAATGCCTTTATCACTATATTATTTGCTTTGCTCATGCTTTATCTCTTTAAAATAGACTGCCAATTTAAAAATTATCCTGTAAAAAATCATTAATCCAGGTTTTTGCTTTATTTACCGTGGTCTCGACGCAAGCAGAATAGTATTCAGGGGCTGAACCTTTTATGAATGGATACACAACAGCCCCCTCACATTCTTCATTTGCCAATGACCCATTTGCAGGGTCAATCCAGTGGGTTTCGATATTATCAGGTGCTATCAAATAAACTGGCTGACTTGAAATTTTCTTAATCAAATCCGTCCAAATTTGCAAGGCTCCACTGGCACCTGTCAATCCTGAAGGCTTATTATCATCACGCCCGACCCAGACCACAGAAAGATAATCTCCACTAAATCCTGCAAACCAACTGTCTCTTAATTTATTGCTGGTTCCTGTTTTGCCTGCCAGATTAAACTTTTTCGGTATATATAAGTACGCTGACCGCCCGGTTCCATTATGCATTACTTCTTGCAGTATTTTATTGGTTAAATAAGTGGCTGCCGGGTCTACTGCCTGGCGTAGAGTATATGGATAACTTTGTAATCTTTCCCCATCTTCTGCAATAACGGCCTGAATTGAGCGTAAAGGGCTTACAAAGCCATCACCTGCCAAGGTCTGATATATTTGCGTCACTTCCAACGGTGTTAAGGGCGATGCACCTAATAATAATGAAGGAAATAAATCTACCGGTCTG
>CAZNGU010000458.1:0-2626 GCA_964572325.1 uncultured Methylomarinum sp. | reverse complement strand
GTCTGTGAATAAATACGTGATAACTGTGTTAAATATTGATTATTTATAGCTTAGCGTTAGATTGTATTATTTTTAGACAATAATTTATTTTTACTATGAAACAATGACTTAAAAATAAACTAGGTCACACTAACAATAAATCAATAACTTAGCATGGCTTGTTTGTGTATAAAAAAACTTTCTGTGTATAACTGAGCATTATCAAATCTTTTTAAAACAATTACTTTGCTATTTTATAAAACTTAAGCCATGTATATTTTTATTCTGGTAAACCTCTGTATGGGGTTTTTACTACAAACCAAAACACCGCTTCATACTTTTCTGTTATCAGATACATCCCTTTATTTAGGTTGCGTTTTGTTACTATTAAATATTATTGCAACCGGATTTAAATTTAAAAAAATACACTATAGATTGCGTTATGATTTATTTGCCGTAGGTTCTATTTTAATTTGGTTTGCTTATTGGCCGCCTTTTTTCAGGTATGGCTCACCTATGTTCGACTATTTCCCATTATATTTTGCCTTGATCACCGCCTTTTTTTCCCTGGTTTTCATCACCCACCCGGAAAACATGGATCCAGATGCCACAACTTTTTTACAATGGCTATCTGATTCCGGACGCTTTAACCCCTTATTTATCATGCTAGCCGTCACCGCAGGGCTGGCAATGCCGCAGCATTTTCTTTTATACCCAGCCGCTATGACCATTTTAGTCATGCGTTATACTTTAGCCAGTTGCCTGAATAATGAATAGCTGGAAATAGACTTCCCGTGGAGATTTTTAATATGATCAATCATATACAACGTAAGCATGAACCTATCAACATTAACAGAGCATAATATTTCATTTTATTGCCCATCTTTATCTTTGGAAATACACTCAAATCAAGAAGGTCAAATAATAAAGCAACTTTGTTCGTATTCAAAAAGTAGAAATAAGGCGCATTACAAGCTTCACAACTATTTCTACAATACTGAAAAGGGCAAATTATAAAGACAGATTTTCAAGTTCTTTGTATGCTTCCCTTTATAAATTCCTATTTTGACTTGTCCACAATATCTGTGGATAACTCTGTGAGTAAAGGTCTGATAACTACTCTAAATATTGATTATTTCTAACTTAGCGTTAGATTGTATTTTTTTTAGACGATTATTTATTTTTTATTATGAAACAACAGCTTAAAAATAAACAGCGTCACATTATTAATAAATCAAGAACTTACCACGGCTTATTTGTGTATAAAAAAGTATTCTGTGTATAAACAAGCATTATCAGCTCTTTTCAAAGCAATTACTTTGTTATCTTCATAAAAGTTAAACCCTTTGTTTTTCTGCTAAACCTCTATGTCAATGCTGTACATATTCCTAACTTGTCAATCCAGGGTGAGATATAATTTATTAATATTTGGCTCTATTTTAGTATGGCTGTAATTACCCCCAAACATATAAATTTGGATGTTTTGATCATTAAGGAACACACACGGGATTAGTGGGTTTCACAAAATAAACACTAGGATTCATGAGTAAAATTTTATTTGTCTGGGAATTAGGTGGCGGCTATGGCCACCTTTATCGCTTATCCATACTGGCAACAGCATTACATCAACAAGGGCATGATATTTCTTTTATTGTGCGTGACTTAAAACGAGCTAATTATGTTTTGGAACGTGAAGGCTTTCCTGTTCTGCAAGCACCTATACACCTGCATAAATCAGCGTTACCTATTTCACTTAATTATGCAGAAGTTTTATTTCGCTGTGGTTATCAGGATCACCACGCTCTGGCCGGATTGTTTAAAGCATGGCGACTGTCACTTGAACAAGTACAACCCCATTTGTTGATTGCGGATCATTCACCCACTGCTCTATTAGCTGCCCGTAGCTTAGGTATTAAACGTATTTTGATTGGAACTAGCTTTCAATCGCCGCCACATACCTCCCCGATGCCGAGTTTACAACCCTGGAAAAAAGTATCTAGGCAAAACCTGCTGGGTTCAGAAGAAAAGGCTCTTAGGCTAGTCAACAATCTATTAAGACAGTTGAACATCCCTACACTTGAAAACTTTGCAGAAGTCTTATCAGTAGATAAAGACTTTTTATGTACCTTTCCCGAACTAGATCATTACGGCTCACGTCAAAATGCTAAATACTGGGGGCCAGTCATTCAATCTGCAACGGGCAATACACCCGATTGGCCTAAACAAAAAGGAGAGAAAATTTTCGTCTATATCAGTGCCTCACATGCTCAATTTAAATACCTTATAAACCACCTTAACAGCTTAAAATTACCTGTCTTGGTTTATGCTCGTGATTTACCCGCACAATTCATTGATAACTGGCAGTCCCCTTACCTTACATTTGCTAGAGAGCCGGTAGATTTAAGCCAGGTAGTTAAGCAATGCAGCTTGGTAATCAGTCATGGAGGACATGGTACCAGTGCAAACATGTTGCTGGCTGGTATTCCTATGCTTATTATTCCACAGCATCTGGAACAGACCTTATTAGGCTATCGTTTAGCACAGCAGGGACTTGCTGTCATGGTTAACCCTGTTGAAAAACAAATTCATTATGCAGATTTGATTAAAAAAATATTGAACTCTGAAGGTTTTTATCGCAAGTCTCAAA
>CAZNGU010000457.1:0-2630 GCA_964572325.1 uncultured Methylomarinum sp. | reverse complement strand
GAATGTACCCATGGTGACGCAGCATGATGAAGCTGATATTACTGAAATGGAAGCTTTCAGACAAGCCAATAATGCTGGAAAGCCGGAAATAAAATTAACAGGGCTAGTTTTTATTATCAAAGCCCTGGTTGTTACCCTGCAAAAATTCCCACAATTTAATAGTTCATTGTCTGCGGATGGCCAGTCATTAATTTATAAAAAATATTTTAATATCGGGATTGCGGTTGAAACCCCGAATGGCTTGATGGTTCCAATTATACATGGCGCTGAGCAAATGAATCTAAACCAGTTATCAGCATCTTTGGGTGATTTAAGTAGCAAAGCGCGTGAAGGTAAATTGCCGCCCTCTGCGATGCAAGGTGGTTGCATGGCTATTTCCAGTTTGGGTGGAATTGGTGGTACCGCATTTACACCGATTGTGAATGCTCCGGAAGTGGCTATTTTAGGTGTTAGCCGTTCTAAAATGCAGCCGGTCTGGAATGGCTCTGAATTTGTTCCTCGCTTAATGTTGCCGCTGGATTTAACTTATGACCATCGGGTGATTGACGGTGCAGAAGCGGCTCGGTTTTTAGTGGCATTAACCCAATATTTGGGTGATATTCGCCGATTATTATTGTAAACAGGGAGTAAATATTATGAGCGATATACATGCAGAAGTTTTAATTTTGGGTGGTGGACCGGGTGGCTATACCGCGGCTTTTCGTGCTGCAGATTTAGGAAAAAAAGTCACTTTGATAGAACGCTATCCAGTGATTGGTGGTGTTTGCCTTAATGTTGGCTGTATTCCTTCTAAAGCCTTATTGCATATGGCACAAATTATTCATGAAGTGGATGAAGTGGCCAGTCATGGTATTAGCTATGGAAAGCCTAGTTTTGAACTGGACAAAATCAAAGGCTGGAAAGAAAACGTTACCAAATCACTCAATACTGGCTTAGCCAGTTTAATTAAGCAACGTAAAATTACATTAGTTCAAGGCGTGGGCTCTTTTGCATCTGCTAACTCTATCGTGGTTGAATCAGAACAAGGTAGTCAGACCATTACCTTTGATAATGCCATTATTGCGGCGGGTTCTCAAGCCACTAAAATTCCTGTTTTCCCTAATGACGATCCCAGGCTATGGGATTCTACTGATGCCTTGGAGTTACATGAAATCCCCAAGAAACTATTGATTGTTGGGGGTGGAATTATTGGTTTGGAAATGGCAACGGTATATCACGCTCTAGGCTCACAAATTAGCGTGGTTGAACTCATGGATCAAATCATTCCTGGCTGTGATGCTGATTTAGTTAGACCTCTGCATAAACGCATTAAAAAGCAGTATCAGAATATTTGGCTGGAAACTAAAGTTGAAGAAATTAAACCTTTAAAGAAAGGTTTAAAAGTCACATTTTCCGGTAAAAAAGCACCGGAACCTGAAACCTTTGATGCGGTTTTAGTCGCAGTAGGTCGTAGGCCTAATGGATTTAAAATAGCGGCAGATAAAGCCGGTGTTGAAGTTGATGACATGGGCTTTATTCATGTGGATGAACAACAAAAAACCAATGTAGATAATATTTTTGCTATCGGAGATATTGCGGGTAATCCCATGTTAGCGCATAAAGCTGCGCATGAAGGTAAAGTAGCAGCAGAAGTTATTTCTGGATTAAAAGCCGGTTTTGATGCCTTGACTATTCCAGCCGTTGCTTATACAGATCCGGAAGTGACCTGGATGGGCTTAACTGAAAATCAGGCGAAAAAAGACGGTATTGAATATGATAAAGCTTCTTTTCCCTGGGCAGCCAGTGGACGTTCATTAAGTTTGGGGAGAAATGAAGGTATTACCAAAATATTATGCGATAAGGAAACCGGCAGAATATTAGGTGCGGGAATGGTTGGGCCGAATGCAGGAGAACTCATAGCAGAAGCTGTTTTAGCACTGGAAATGGGGGCTGATGCTGAAGACATTGGTTTATCCATTCATCCTCATCCTTCATTATCAGAGACTTTTGGTTTTGCTGCTGAAATGATTAGCGGAACTATTACCGATCTTTATATCAAGAAAAAATAACATAATACAGTGTAGCTTGGATACCTGATATCGAAATTCGCTGTCTTTATTGTTTGTCGAATCAGCTTATCACTTATCTAGGCCGCTTTGTCATTACATTAAGGCAATAACAGAAAAGTAGGAAAGCATGGCAGTTAACGATCACGATTTTAAAAATGCACTTAAGCTATGGGCTAGTGGCGTCACAGTAGTCACGGCCAAAACAGAAGAATTTGGCTTAAAAGGCATGACTGCCACTTCATTTAGTAGTGTTTCTCTTGAGCCACCACAGATATTGGTCTGCCTTAATAAAACAGCAGATACCGGCGATGCGGTATTAGCCGGAAAATCATTTGCGGTTAATATTTTGACTTCTGAGCAACAGGATGTTTCAAACCAGTTTGCTGGCGGAGTCAGTCAGGAAGAGCGTTTTGCTAATGTAAACTGGCATGAAGGTGCAGCAACCGGTTCACCTGTTTTTGATGATGCCTTAGCATCTATTGAGTGTAAACTGGTTCAGCAAGTACTAGCCGGAACACACTGGGTAGTAATTGGTGAAGTACAAAATGTTACGTGTCAAAAGGGAGAGCCTTTACTCTACTA
>CAZNGU010000456.1:0-2631 GCA_964572325.1 uncultured Methylomarinum sp. | reverse complement strand
GCTAATCGTTGTAGTTCATACCTTTTTTTATAGCCGACATCAGTATCAAACTCTAACTGTTTTTGACGATGCTTTAGACTCAGGTTTTCTTCATGAATTTTGTTTTTTGCTTCTCGCCACTTTGCTTGTTCTCTTTCAAAATCAGCTATTTCTGCTTCCAGCTCCCGAGCCTTTAACTTTGCCAAATGCTCGAGAGAATTTATTTTCTCTTGTTCTTCACTTGTTCTTTCTTCAGACTGAAGCCTTTCTTTCTCATCAAGCTGAGACTTGAAAGTCATTTCCTTTAACTCAGTATTGTGCTTAATTCTATCTGCATGAATTTTCTTTTTTATTTCAAATTGTTCTAACTGTATTTTTTCTCTTTCCTTGAGAAACATCATGTTGTTTTCAGCATCCAGCGCTTGTTTTTGTCGATCTACCTCAGCAATCTGATCTAGTCTGGATAATTGTTTACGTTTATGTTCAATCTTTCTTTTTTCGTGCTCCTGTTGTTGTCTAAATAATTCTTCTTTTTCTTGATCGTCAAATTCAAAGCTTTTCTTAAGCACACAAAGATAAACGCTTTCTCTTGCAAACTGCACATCGGGAAATTCTTCAAAACCGGGTTTCAACTTACAAACCACCTGTGATTGAATATTTTGCAAAATCAACATTTCGCTAACCAGTGTGCTAATCTTTTTCTCAACGGACTCTAGGCCTTCCTGCACCCATGCCCCATCAGATAGATTCAGTAATTCTCGATTAACTATATCCATGACCAGCCCATGATAGACATTCTTAATGTGCTCATTGAGTTCAGATAAAATCTCTATATTACTCAATGCATAATCAAATGTTGCCTGAAAACGCACATCTAGTGTTAAACCCATGGTGCAAAAATCATCATAAAGTTTGATTTGTTCAGTACATTGCCATTCTTCAATCGGCAATGGATAAACGGTATGGTAAAAACGCTTAACAAATTCTTCTGGACGTAAAAAGATTTTTTTATACGGCCCAAATTTACTGTGTACAACCTGACGATCAACATCAAACCCGGACTCCCACACATCATCCTGAGCACTGTTACTCTCAGATATACCCGCAATAAGCCAGCTATCTATTTCAGCTTCGGAATTATTCATTGGCATCAACCTGTTTTGATTCCATAGCCGCAGCTCTTAATTTAAGGATTTTATCGCCCATTTTTTCAGCAATCAGGGGATAAAGATTAGGCGCAAACTCAACGGTTCTACGATCAATTTTTCTTAAAAAACCTCGATTTAATAGCAAACCAACTGCAAACATTCGTGACCAGTCAGAATATCGCCTGGCTTTTTCAATTTCAGTTTTTTCAATCACCATTTGTAATTCATCATTTTCATTAATAGTGAATTCGCTAAATTGCCTTAAACATTCAAAAACTAGCAACTCTTCTTCCTCTGTTAATGGCCCTGGCGCTGTAAACTCTAGGCGATAAGAAAGTAGAACCGTAAAAAAATCGACCATGGCCGCACAAACAAAGGCAAACAGAGAGAAACCATTCCACATGGAAACCGATGGCTTAACATCTTCTGTAAATTGCTTATAGGTCATTAACAAAGGTGCATCTGGCAAACCCAGCCCAATCGAGCTGGATAATTGCCCTACCTGCAACTGGACATCCTGATAATTTGTAAGCACATTGTAGTATGAAGTTTCCTGGTCTTTTGCCACATCTAGATCGCTCAGGCTACCTTGCAATTTTTGAATTATTTTATCTAACTCAGAAAACTCCTGATCCAGCACCTCCTGTTTCAGTTTTTTAGCCTGATAAATCTGGTTGTAATGTTTCCAGAATGGCCCTTCACCGACTTGATTTCTATAACCTAAAGTTATCAAGGGATGGGTTCCAAAATAAGCCTGCGAGACTTCATCAGATGCTTTTTTTAGCTCAGCATGTTGTTGCTTTAAGACATCCCCTTTTATGACTAAGACTTTTCCCAGATAATCTTTTATTCCATGCCTGAGTTGATTTAGACGATCAATATGGATGGTGTCTTGCTGTGAAATTTCATAAAATTTAAAATAGGAAAAAGATATGGATGCAGCTAAAGCAATCAATAATGACAACACCACAGATGCATAACGAGTTCGATTAGCTTTCCAGTGAATTCCAGCTAGTTCCAAAGAGCAAATAACTATAATAGACTGGATTGCAACGGTAATAACTAAAGCAATCCAGGGTATTATAAAATGTGATAAGCCGTAAAATGTAGTAAAACCAGAGGCAACACTTAACATTAATACTATAGGTATGGTCCATATTCTAAGCATACCGACAAATATGGTCTGTATACTGTTGATAAGATAACCTACACCCCGAGATTTTCTTTTTTTATTATTATTTTTAATTTTTGACATAGACATAAAGCTCAGTTTCTTTCTTTAGTAAAGTAAATCAATTTACCCTCTCATCATTCTTATAAATTGTCTCACTCATTTTCCCCCCCTCTTTATCCCAAATGGTAACCAGGCCTTCCCTTTTCCCATTTAAAAAATTACCCTCTACTTTCCTTTGTCCATTTTCATGCCAATCAATCCAAAGCCCATGTTTGACTCCATTTTTGTAATGCTTTTCTATAATTTGCTGTCCACTGTCATTCCACCATG
>CAZNGU010000455.1:0-2642 GCA_964572325.1 uncultured Methylomarinum sp. | reverse complement strand
AAGCAAGGCCAAAACAAAACCGGATACCGGTTGTAATGGCAAATATTCACCAAAGGGTAATAAATGGTTTTTATTATAACGCCGCTCTTTTTTGCCCAGACTAATAACTGTATTAAAATGTTCTTTATTTTTGCCTAAAGCAGGCAAACTCACAATCAAATCGGTATTGTGCACCTTGGCTTTTGCAGAAAGCGGATCCAGATACGCTTCTTTGACTTGAGCAATATAGGCAGGAATTGCTGACTCTGGCCAGATAATAATATCAGCATCCCAGTTTTGTTCCGTTAATTGCTGATAGTCTATTAAAGTTTTAATTCTGTTTTCTGGAAGCCATTTTTGATCTTGGGGTACATTCCCCTGAATCAGAGCAACATTGATCGCAGTACCTATGGCTTCGGTCCACTTTATGGATTGCAAAACAGCACCTGTACCCCATACCGTCAGTAAAAAAAGCAGAACATATCTGTATGCCATGTGCTTTTTATAGCCTGCAACTAATACAGCGGCTGTTAAGGCTAATAGAAAGCCAGTTCCATAAGTACCTATTATAGGAACGTAGCCTTTTAACGGCGTTTGTAATTGGCTGTAGGCAATTTGTAACCAGGGAAAACCATTAATAAACCAAACACCACGGAAATATTCTACAAAAATCCAGACAAAGGGAATGCCCCATATTTTTCTGACCGGGTATTTATTAGAAATAAAACGAGTCGAAAGATAAGCCGTTAATGCAGGAAAAAGAGACCAGAAACAAATGATCAGCAAAGTTAATAAAGCAGCTCCAAATGCAGGCGCTCCACCGTAATCATGAATACTGATATAAACCCAGGAAATTCCATAACCAAATAGGCCTAAACCATAAAGAAAACCACGCAATGCAGCGCGAGTAGATGAGCATTCCTGCCACGATAAAAAAGCAAAAACTAAAGATGCGATGACTAAGTAAGAATAGCCAAAAGGAGCAAATGCCAGGGTAAAACAAATACCCGCTAAGGGAGACAAAAGTTCCCAGCGCCATTGATAAAAAAATCTCATGAAAAAATTAAGACTCCTCTCCCTAATCCTGTTATTTAACTAAAATACGATGTTTTAGCCGAAAAACGCGGAATCTCTATTTTGTCATCTTTTTGTAATTGAACATACTGAAGCCCTATTAAAGTTGAGTGGGTATCTATGTGATCCACCCAGGAAATTTTAATAGTTCCCCGTAGTTTTAAGCGTTTAAAATCAAAAATTGTTACAGTGCCTATTTCAACATCAATGATTTCATCCAGCAAAATCATCAAACCATCTACAGAAACATTTTTAGTTAAAAATTTATATTTCTTATCATTCAAAATAATTTGTCCCGGTGCAGATATTGGCTTTCTATATGCTTCCCGTTTATAAAGTACGTTATCTACATCGTAGCTAACCGCCCGAAACTCCAGTGCCAAATAAATTTGCCCATCTACAATGTCTGCACGAACTACCTCAGCTTCACCTGCTAATCGCATCTCTGGCAAATAAATATCAACCAAAGGAGTTTTCTGAACCGACTCAAACACATCATTAATATTATGAATCTTTGAATTATCAGCCAATTCAGCTAATGCACCTGTAAGAGACAAATTTCTTATGGACATTTCCATTTCTTGCCCGGCCAGATAAACCAAGCCATAAGAAGTTAGCTTTTTTCGGTATAACCTTTGTTCATCTACCATTGAGTATCCTCAAAAAATCAAATTACATTGATTAAATTATAGCTACTAAATCTGATTCTTCCATTCATTTTACTTAAAAGTGAAGAATATCATAATGTTTGTAATTTTGGCTTTTTTGTAGCGCCATACGACATTGATCTATCCAGCTTTCTGATTTATGGATATTATAAAGCCAAAAGACTCACACTTGTTAGAGTATGATAGCTATAACTTAATTAGCATCAAATTACGGAGTGACTACATTTTTGATAGAATAAGCCACTCACAACTTTAACAACGGAACAATCAATGAAAAACACACGACACCGAGTTATTGCTATTTTAACGATAATTTTTTTAGGAATTACTATGTTCTCAATGGCAAATGCCACCTCTCCAGAAGAAAACAGAGTTGCTGGGGAAACATTTCTTGCTGAAAATGCAAAAAAAGAAAACATTATAACCACAGCAAGCGGTTTGCAATACCAAATACTAAAGCAAGGCGAAGGCTCCTCACCTACAGCTACAGACAGTGTTACCGTTCATTATGAAGGCACTACTCTTGATGGTACTGTATTTGACAGTTCTTACAAACGAGGATCTCCAGCTACCTTTCCTTTAAACCGGGTGATAGCCGGATGGACAGAAGGCGTTCAATTAATGAATATTGGTGCCAAATATCGCTTTTATATCCCATCTCACTTAGCTTATGGTCAGCGTGGCGCTGGTGCTGATATAGGGCCAAATTCAACATTGATCTTTGATGTTGAACTTATAAAATTCTAAGAACTTGTTCAAGATCATTACGAGCCGATGATAATTGTGTACGGATAAAGCACAGAAACTGGAATTTACACGAGGTAAATAAGGATTTCGAATACCGCACAAGGATAATTAACAAGGACGCAGTAGACCTCTAATAAGCCGTAGCTCGTATGAAGCAAGGCGTAATAAGGGGTT
>CAZNGU010000454.1:0-2652 GCA_964572325.1 uncultured Methylomarinum sp. | reverse complement strand
CTATCGGCAAAAACTCAGTCGTTAGAAATCCGCATCCGTGACCGCGCGAAGTATAGCTATACTAAACTTGGGAAAAGCAAGCTTATAAACATTAACCTTCAAATATCTCAATGGAACTAATAAACAAAAAAAACGTACTTATTTTTTTACTGGTTTCTGTCGGCTTGATTACCCTGCCGCATATCAATCACATTCCATTTTCAATAGTTGCCTTTTTTTATGCGATTTTGCTGTGGCGTTTTGTTGGCATTTGGAAACCCGGATATTTGCCTAATAAGTGGTTGGTTTTATTGCTAACCATTTCTGCTATTGCGTTATTGTATACTCAACATAATGGCGTCTTTGGTCGAGATGCTGGCACCCGTTTATTTATTATTGCTTTAGCGCTTAAATTATTGGAAATAAAAACGGAAAAAGATCTTTATTTGATTAATTATTTGGCTTTTATCGTTGCTGCTTCACAATTTCTTTTTCAGCAAAGTGTTTTTATGGCGGCTTATATTTTGTTTGTTTGCTGTGCATTATTAGCCACTTTGGTTTCTATTAATAGTTATAAAGCAGAAACGGTAGCTTCACTTAAAACGGCAAGCATCATTATATTGCAAGCACTGCCCCTGGCAATTGTTATTTTTGTGCTATTCCCCAGAATTGAAGCACCTCGCTGGAGCTGGCTTGATCAACAGAATACGGCTAAAAGTGGTTTATCTGACAGTTTAGAACCAGGGTCGATTAGCCGCTTAGGCTTATCAGACGAAATAGCATTTAGAGTTAAATTTGAAGGTGATCCACCTCCACAAAATCAGCGATACTGGCGTGGACCTGTTTTTACAATCACTGACGGTAAAAAGTGGACAGAAAGCAATAAGCGATTTTTTGCCCAGCACCAGGATCGCCCCTCTTTTTCCGGTACCCCCTATCATTACACTTTAATGATGGAACCCCATGATAAACACTGGGTGTTTGCGCTGGATATGCCCTCTTCATTTCCAGACTCTATTACAAAAAATGGACTCTATCAACTCATTAATCGGGATAACTCAGGCGAACGTGCTGAATATAAAATTACTTCTTACCCACAATATAATACGGGCTATATTACCAAAACAGAGTATCAGGATAATCTACAATTACCTGGAGAGCCTTCTACCAGAATAAAACAGCTAGTTACTCAACTGCATGGCTTTGACCGAACACCAGAATTTTTTATCTACTCTCTTCTTAGGCATTTTAGAGAAAAGAATTTTTATTACACTTTAATGCCGCCTTTAATGGAAGAAAATCCAATAGAGCGATTTTTATTTGAGACACGTTACGGATTTTGTAGCCACTACGCCACGGCTTTTGTATATTTAATGCGTGTCGCTAGTGTTCCTGCCCGAGTCGTAGGTGGATATCAAGGGGGGGAACTGAATGAAGTCGGTGGTTTTTTGGAGGTCAGGCAAGCCAATGCCCATGCCTGGGCCGAAGTGTGGCTTAAAGATAAAGGCTGGACTCGTATTGACCCAACCAGTGCCATTGCGCCCGAAAGGATAGAACAAGATGTCAATATAGATTTGCAAATTGCTAGCGGCATCGTTAATTTTTCACCCATTCTGGCAAATACCGGCAAAGTGTTTTCCCTGCTGAAACAGGCCAGACAACTGTGGGGTAGTGTTGATTATAGCTGGCAACGATGGGTTATTAACTATAGTCGAAAAAACCAGTCTAATCTGTTATCTTCTTTAGGCATTAATAATATCAAGTCAATGATTTATTGGATGGTATCTATTATTAGCATTTTTTCCATGCTATTGGCCTGGATTATTTTATCAGGCAAGCCTACACAAATAGATAAGGAGTTAAAGCTTTATTTTTTATTCTGTAAAAAAATGAGCAAGCTAGGATTTTATAAACAAACAGGAGAAACAGCGCAACAATTTGCTCAGCGGATGCAAAAACAACGTCCTGAAATGTCAGAAAGTATTGGCTCAATTACTAAACTGTTCACCAATATACGTTATGGAAAAAAATCTTCAGAACAAGATTTAATTATGCTAAAAAAACAAGTAACTCACTTTAAAGACTAGAGGGGAATTGCTTTTCTGTTGTTTACAAACTACAATACAGGAAATTTTAAAATTAAAGGAATAAACAATTGCACGTGTTTAGCGGTGTTTTATATGAATACATTGATAAAGAATCAACCGTAGGTACAAACAGAGCGGCTGTCACCGGGGCAACCCATGATGGCGTAATTTATTTTCGAGGTGGGCTTAATTACAAAGTTAATAACAAACTCGGGTTTGGTATTGCTGCATCCACTGATTTGAATAATGAAGATAATGATATTTTGTCTTTTGGTGCTAGCGTAAGACTAGCGATATAAGCCATGGATACTAAAGAAGCAATAAAATCACGCCGCTCTGTTAAACATTTTGATGTAAATCATGAATTAACAGAAAGCGAAATAACGGAACTACTTTCACTTGCCATCTTATCCCCGACTGCATTCAATATTCAAAACTGGCGGTTTGTACTCGTCAAAGACCCTGAACTTCGAAAAGAAATTCGTAAAGTATCCTGGGATCAGGCGCAAGTCACAGACTGTTCGCTTCTGGTTATTATTTGCGCAGACTTGAAATCCTGGAAAAAAGCACCTGAGCGTTATTGGAA
>CAZNGU010000453.1:0-2662 GCA_964572325.1 uncultured Methylomarinum sp. | reverse complement strand
CTGACTCAAAAGGGCTTTCCCTCGCGACGGTTTCTATTCTCGGACAGGCTCCTAGAAGTGTTAGATGAAAAGCAAAAAATTAAAAATGTTAAAATAAGTGCTGACATTCATACGATAGGAAAATAAGCATGAGCTGGATGGGGAAAGTTGTTGGTGGTGCGTTTGGTTTTTTAATGGGAGGGCCGTTAGGGGCTATTTTAGGTGCTTCTGTGGGGCACCAGTTTGATGCGGGTTTGAATGGCATTGAAATGGATGAGCAGTTAAACCCAGGTGATCAGCAACGTGTGCAAATGGCTTTTTTTACTGCGACATTTTCAGTGATGGGGCATATAGCTAAAGCGGATGGCAAAGTAACCCCGGATGAAATTAATCTGGCAAAGAAAATCATGGGTGAACTGGGTTTATCAAGTGATATGCGAAAAACAGCCATCAAGCTATTTCAGCAAGGCAAGGCAGAAAACTTTCCTATTGAGGATGTGTTGCGGCAGTTTCGCAAAGAATGTCATAGAAGAACCCATCTGATCCGGATGTTTCTGGATATTCAAATTCAGGCTGCGTATGCGGATGGTGTGCTGGATTCTACCGAAGAAAATGTATTACATGGAATTTGTGCTCATTTAGGTGTTTCACGATTTGAATATGAGCGGGCTAAAGTACAGTTTCAGGCGCAACAGCGATTTCACGGGCATTATCAACAGCAGTCAACAGCAAACCAGCTGGAAGATGCTTATGCTGTGCTCGGTGTGGCTACCTCTGCATCGGATGCTGAGGTTAAAAAGGCTTATCGAACGCTAATGGGTCGGCATCATCCTGATAAGTTAGTAGCGAAAGGCTTGCCAGAGGAAATGATGACACTTGCCAAAGAGAAGACCCAAAAAATAAGAAAGGCTTATGAAACGATAATGAAGGAAAGAAAGAAATAATGTTAAAAATAGCCCTTGCGCAGATAAACTTGCTAGTTGGTGCAATGCATGCCAATCAAATTAAAATTATTGAAACTGCGCAATATGCGAGGGATCAGCTGGCAGCCGATATTGTTGTTTTTCCTGAATTGAGTGTTACTGGCTATCCGCCTGAAGACTTGCTTTTACGCCCTGATTTTATCATCCAGGCAAAGCAGGCTGTATTGGCTATTGCTCAGGTTGTTCTGGGAATTGATATTGTGTTAGGTTTTCCTGAGCAAATTGATAATTGTTTATACAATAGTGCCGTGGTATTAAGAGATGGAAAAATATTCAAGCGATACCAAAAAATTGCATTACCTAATTTTGGTGTTTTTGATGAGAAGCGTTATTTTCAATCAGGAAAGAAAAGTTGTATTTTTCTAGTCAAAAACACGGCTATCGGCATAACAATTTGTGAAGATATATGGCAAAAAGGTCTTATTGAAAAAAATAGGGAGAAGGGTGCTGAGCTTATAATTACTTTGAATGCATCCCCTTTTTATGCCGGAAAAATTAATCAGCGCGAAGCCATTGTTTGTCAACAGGCAAAGGAGTCGGGGCTTGCTCTGGTTTATGTTAATGCGGTGGGTGGACAGGATGAACTGATTTTTGATGGGGCGTCTTTTGCTGTTAATGGGCAAGGAGAAGTCGCTTTTAGAGCGGAAGAATTTGTAGAACAAGTTTCTGTTGTTGAGTTTGCTAATAATAGCTTGGTGCCCACTGCTTGTGCGCCACTTTATAGTATAATCTCCAGTGAATACAAGGCGCTGGTTTTAGGTGTTAGAGATTATGTGCATAAAAATGGTTTTCAGGGGGCTTTATTGGGCTTGTCCGGGGGTATAGATTCAGCCTTGGTTTTAGCGATTGCAGTCGATGCGCTTGGAGCTGACCATGTTGAAGCTGTGTTAATGCCATCTAAATATACTCAAGATATGAGTAATGAAGATGCCAGGCTTGAAGCTGAAGCATTAGGTGTTAAATACCATATCATTGCTATAGAGCCAGCAGTTACCGCATTCAATGAAATGTTAAGCGAACTATTTGCTGGCAGCAAAAAGGATACTACTGAAGAAAATATTCAAGCTCGCTGTCGAGGCGTATTATTAATGGCGATATCAAATAAACAGGGCAAATTATTACTGACTACAGGCAATAAAAGTGAGATGAGCGTCGGTTATGCCACTTTGTATGGTGATATGGCGGGTGGGTTTGCCCCTATTAAAGATGTTCCTAAATTGCTGGTTTACCAGTTGGCCGAATATCGGAATACCCTTTCAACGGTTATTCCACAAAGAGTGATTACACGGCCTCCTTCTGCTGAATTAGCCCCAGATCAGATTGATGAAGACTCTTTGCCGGCTTATGCTATTTTGGATCCTATTTTGGAAATGTATGTCGAACAGGATAAGTCAGCTAAAGAGATACAAGCTGCAGGTTATCAATTGGCTGATATTAACCGGGCAATATCTTTGGTCGATAGAAATGAATATAAACGCAGACAGGCACCTCCCGGCATTAGAATTACACCCAGAGCTTTTGGTAGAGATCGTCGTTATCCCATTACTTCTGGGTATAACGGTATGAGCCAAATTGATGTGAATTAAAAATGCTAATACGGTATAATTAGCCCAAGAGTTGGCTGGGCAGTCGCTGTTTTATTGCGAAATAAAGCGGAGGAAAGTCCGGGCTCCAATGGGCAAGGTGCCAGGTAACGCCTG
>CAZNGU010000452.1:0-2663 GCA_964572325.1 uncultured Methylomarinum sp. | reverse complement strand
ATTCGGGGAATTTTATGTTCAAAAAGATCATTAACAGCTTGATTGACAATCCTTTTATAGGCAGCCTTTTTATAGCTGACTTGGTTCTGGTACTTTTTCTTCAAAACACACACATTCTTTTTTCTGTAATTATGATAGGTTCCCTAGTTGCAGTGAGCATGTATGTAGGACAAAAGCTGGCTTTATTTAAGCTTTAATTATCCTGTTCAAATCTAATTTACAGAAACCAGGTCATTGAAAGCATCCATGCGCACACCTGGTTTTTTTCGACGCCTGGCAATAATCACCTATGATTCATTGCTTTTAATTGCCTTACTTTTTCTAGCTACAGCGCTCATATTACCATTCAACAGTGGTGAAGCCTTTACGTCTACGCAGTATTTATTTCCTACCTACCTACTTTCTGTCAGTTTTTTTTATTACGGCTGGTTTTGGACTCATGGTGGGCAAACACTGGGAATGAAGACATGGAAAATTAAAATTCAGACATTTACTAAGCAACCTCTAAGCTGGAAGCATGCTTTTAAACGCTTTGTTATGGCTATTTTTTCCCTGTTTTTTTTCGGGATAGGCTTTTTATGGCAAATAGTTGATAAGAAGAAGTATACCTGGCACGATCATTTCTCAAAAACAATGCTGTTTTTTGAGGAAAGTTCTGATTAGTGTCAGGAGAAAAAAGGAATATAAATAAGAACTAAGAATAGCACTTGAGGATGGTGTCGCAGAAACTCTAATAAAAAACCAACTCAACTTGCGATGCTCAAAAAACATTTAACACAGAGGGCACTGAGAAAACTTCGTGCTCTCAGTGCCTTCTGTGTCCTGTTTTAAACATAAATCAGCTAAAGTCTTGTGAACTTGCATAGTTTGAACTAGCGACCTGAGACAAGAAAAACGCTTGAGCACTAAAGCTTTACCAGCCTTTCTTAACCGTCCTGCATTTAACTACAACATCTTTCATCCAACAACGGTATTTTTCAGCCCCTTCATAGTCGCCTTCACAAGGCTCACATACTAACTCACCTTTATCTTCAACTTTCTCTTTACTCCAGCCATATGCTATCTGAGTACAAAGAAGCGTGGAATATTTATTAAAACGATACCCCGTACCAGCCTGTTTTGCCGCTTTTTCTTTGTCTTTACACCCCGCAGTAGGTTTTAGATCACCCGTGATTGTTTTATATTCCCATTCATCCGTTGCCAGCGCAAAAGAATGGCTGGAAAATACTAATAGCAAAACAAACAAACCAAATTTATTAAATTTCATAATCCTACCCCTTTCTTATTATTTATTGTTTTCGTTAATATTATATTAAGGTTAATACCCTTATCATTCTAGCCGTAATTAAAAATTTTCTCTACCTCCTATATTAACTTATAGTGATATATTTTATTAGCCAATGAAAGAGGCCAACCTATGCTACAATCCGATAACACTTACAACACCTCAGAACCGGAGCTTGAAAAATGAAAAAAACAATAAAACTAATCCTTCTAGCTACTGCTTTTACTGCTTTTAATGCAAATGCAGAAGAAATTATTAAACTGGAAGACAACTCAAAAATTCTAGGCAAATGGAATATGCTAATGGAAACACCAGCGTTGCACAAAAAAGGAAAAAAAGTAGATAATAGCTGGGAATTTCGTAACAATGGCATCTTGGCTGCTATCTCGCGCGACCCACGATTAGATGCTAAAAAAGAAGTTAAGGTAAAATATTCTATTAAAGATGGCATGATCGTAAAACAACTCCAGCCTGGCAGAGAAAAATATGAAAACTGTAAAGTCATTAAACTGGAAGGAAAAGACATGACTCTGCACTGCAAATTTAACTACTACATCTTTAAAAGATAAAATATTCCCCCATCACCATTTAGTTTTTCAACTGAATGGTGATGGACATTATGACTGTTACCTTGCATCATCCCTATCAAATATTTTTTCGGCTTTAATCTGAAACACTCTTGATTCACACTGTTTTATCGCACCCTGCTCACCGCATAAACGGCACCAAAAAGAATAATAGCGCTTGGCAAAATAGCCATTAGCATTGGGCTAAATTCATATACCAGCCCCATATGGCCTGCAATTTTATCGAATATATTAAATGTCATACCAATGATGATTCCAATCATCATTCGCCCCCCCGCTCCAACACCACGCCTAACTCCTACCACGAAAGGTATGGAAACCATAAGCATAACAAAAGTAATCAGGGGATTAACGACCCGCCCCCAAAAAGCCAATTCAAAAGTTTGAGATTTCTGATTATTTTCTTTAAGAAAACTGATATATACGAACAAATCATACAACGACATATTTTCTGACTTAACAACAACAACCTTGAGTAAATCGGGGTCTATTGCTGTTTTCCATTTCATTTGTTTAATTCTGCTAGAAAATATCTGCTTTGAAGAAATCTCAGACTGCTTGATTCCCTTCAGTTGCCATAACTCATCTCCCAAAAATGTTGCTTGCTTAATTCTACGAATCAATACCAAATGACCTTGATCATCCCGTTCATAGATATAAATTTGTGACAACTTTCCTTTTTTTTCTATCTTTCGTACATTAATAAACTTGTTACCCTCTCTCAACCAAAGCCCATATTTTGACTGCAAAACAACTTCATTATTTTGAGCAGTTGTTTTAATTAATTGAGC
>CAZNGU010000451.1:0-2666 GCA_964572325.1 uncultured Methylomarinum sp. | reverse complement strand
CGCCGTACTGCTACGCATGGTCGCTTGATGAATTTCTGGGAAACTTCAGTAAAATAAACACGAAGCTTTAATAAAAAAGTTCTAAAATAAGCTAAATTACTCCATCCTCTTAAAAGTCAGGAACTACTTTGAAAAAACAATTATTATTTTCTATTTTAATTCTATTTAGCTTCAGAGCCCTTGCAGAAATGAGCCTTTCTGAAGTGGCTCCCGGTATCTATGTTCATTTTGGACAGCAGCAGTTACCTGATTCAATAAACCATGGGGCAATTGCTAATATTGGTTTTATTGTTGGAGAAAATTGTGTTGCAGTGGTTGATACAGGTGGTAATCCTAAGCAGGGTTATGACTTAAAAGAGGCCATTCACAAAACCACCAACAAGCCTATTTGTTATGTTATAAACACCCATGTTCACCCTGACCATATTTATGGCAACATAGCTTTTAAACAAAAAGGGGTAAAATTTATTGGCCATAAGAACCTGGCTAGAGCCATGTCAGCCAGAGGTGATTATTATATTGCGAAAGCAGCAGAACAACTGGCTATTAAATTGACACCAGAAAATATTATTGCACCGGATAAAACAGTTAAAAACCACCTGTCACTTGATTTAGGTGGTCGAAAATTAGTTTTAACAGCACACCCAACCGCACATACGGATAATGATCTAACCATTTACGATCAACAAACAAATACCTTGTGGTTATCAGATTTATTGTTTATTGAGCATTTACCGGTTATTGATGGTAGTCTTATCGGCTGGCTTAAGGTAATAAAAAAACTGGAAAAAAGTAAATATGCACTCGTTATTCCGGGGCACGGCTCTATAGTGACAGATTGGCCCAAAGGTTTACTTGCAGAAAAAAGGTATTTACAGACATTATTGACTGAAATTCGTAAAATGATAGCTGAAGGACGGTTTTTAGAGGATGCAATAGAACAAGTCGGCTACACCGAAAAAAACAACTGGAGCCTGTTTGATCAATTTCATAAACGCAATGTAACCACTGCATTTTCTGAACTAGAATGGGAAGAATAGAAAGTTACAAAGGATACAGAAAAAACCACGCTATCACCCGTATCCCTAATAACCGAGGTGAATGGCTCATATTATAATTTTTGAGGTAAAAATGAAGACATACATAAATAAACTTGGACTTTTATTACTCATGACATCTTTATTGATGACATCTCAAATAGTTTCAGCGGCTATTGATGAAAGTGCATGGGATAATATGCTTAAAAAGCAATACTATGCAGGAAAAAGCATACTTGAATCGAATGATATTATTGAAATTCAAGCACCCTATAGGGCTGAAGACCCTGCTTTAGTGCCTATAAAAATTATCAGCAAAACACCCCAAACAAAGAATCACTATATTAAAAAAATCATGGTTTTTGTTGATAAAAACCCCTTCCCTTTTGTTGGCGAATTTAACTTTACGCCACTGAGTGGCAAAGCTGATTTGGCCATGAGAATTCGGGTCAACACCTATAGTTATGTACGCGCCATTGCTGAAATGAATGACGGTAAGCTGTACATGTCGAAAAAATTTGTTAAAGCCAGTGGGGGGTGTTCTGCACCTTTGGGCGCAGATTTAGATGCAGCCATGAAACGTCTGGGGAAAATGAAGTTTAAATTGGCTAAAGATTTAAAAGCCGGCGAACCTACTTTAGCCCAATTATTAATAAGCCATCCCAATATTTCCGGCATGCAAATGGATCAAGTCACCCGCTTTATTAAAAAGTCTCATTTTGTTGATCAGTTAAAAGTCACTTTCGATGATAAGCCCGTTTTGACCGCAAAAATTGATATTGCAATCAGTTCTGATCCGAATTTCCGGTTTTATTTTATACCTAAAAAAACCGGTGTACTTAAAGCAGAATTTAATGACGTTTCTTGTGAGTCTCCAACGAGCAGAGATGTTTGTAGCAAAGGAAAAAGCTACTCAACAAGTTATACAGTAACTCCTTAGTTTTAGCTGATAAAAACATTCAGCACTAAGGAGCGAGGTTTTAATAACTTGCGAATTTTGACTAGCCTTTTCCCCCACTGAAGAACTTTTTAATTCTCACTCCTTAACTCAGGTTTCACTCCTGTAAGCTTTGGCAACTCGCAATAAATAACCCGCCAGCCTTACTTGTCTTTTTATCCGTCTTCTGCGGTGCAACTACGGTCACATAGCTTGCTATGCTCCCTTCGTTGCGCCTTGAAGACGAATAAAAATCCTACGCAATTCTGGTGGTTTATTTTTTGCGCGTCATCTTATTTCTCTTGAAATACTCTATTCAAAAAAAAGGGAGGGCATATCTAAATGCGCTCCCTTTTTTTATTTTATACTTCCCTCGGTACGATTGCGCGAAGTATAAGCCTTAACAATTCTCAAGATTCCCTTAGGTCGTGTTTTAACCCCTCGTTTACAAAAAACGCGGGGTTAAAGCAGCCTGTCGCGTAAACAATCTTGAAAAGCCTTTTAAATTACATGTCTGTTCTTTTATAAACCACTCTGCGGTTTTCAGCACGACCTGCATCAGTTGAATTAGATGTAACGGGGTTTGATTCGCCAAATCCTCTAATGGTCAAACGAGAGCCACTGATACCATTGTTAATCAGGTGTTGTTTAACAGTATTTGCTCTAGCCTCAGATAATCTCTGATTATAAGC
>CAZNGU010000450.1:0-2679 GCA_964572325.1 uncultured Methylomarinum sp. | reverse complement strand
TGCTTGCGGACGCGGGTTCAATTCCCGCCATCTCCACCAATAACAAAGGTCACCCGTTTTTATGGGTGGCCTTTTTTATTGGCGGTGCGGGTACAACTCAGTGTAAATGATCGCTATGAACGTTTGAATGCATTGCCTTAAAGTTTTTTGGATCTAAAAAATTAAAATGTACCACCGCATTAAAAAGCGGTGTTTTTTTGATCTTATATTTATTGTCATAGTGTTTATCGCTCTTAATGACTTCTAGTTCTGCTAATCCTAGAAATACTAAAAAGTGCTTGTACGCCCTGGAGTAATAACAACAACGCAAATCTTCTTCCGGGGTGGAATAAGATGACTCATCCATTTCATCAACCACCATAGGGAAGGCTCGTAGAAAATTATCTTCATAGATAGAAGTAAAAGTCATTTTTTCACCCTGCTGCTTTAACAAATACAGGGTAAATAAAAACGATTGCTGTATAAATGAAACCTCATTGTAATGATCCCAGTAGCCCCAATTAAACTCACGACAATAGGTTCTAAAAATAATGGGATAGAGTCCTTTTAAACCTGCTTTGTTGGCTATCTTTTGATATTTTTTAGTTAAATAGAAACGCCCCCTGGTTTTGCGAAGAAATCCTGCCAACTCAAGTACAATACGCGTTACATGTAGTTCAAAAAAATCATCTTCTTTATTGACCTTGTGAAAGGAAGAAAAAACATCATCCGCATATAATTTACTGTAATCGCCCCACACTTCTCTACAGAGTTTTTGAGGTAGAGAACCTTTAGCTTTTGTTGCCTTTAATCCTTTGTCATCGATAGCCGAAACAATACCCTCCATTAACATCAAAATAGGGGCATCGGGTTCTATGGGTAATTGCTCAGAAAACTGAAAAAGTTCAGGAGTGTCATAGGCAAAATTAAGCATTCGATAAATTTGCTCAGAAGATAACCCCAAAAAATCATCTTGTGGTTTCTGATTTTGTTTTGCCATAAGTGTGTCTGTTGCTGCCTGCACCTCTTCTATTGAGTCAAATTCTTGACCTGACAACAAATCACTTAATTCATCATTGACTGCGCGCGCCACTGACAGGCAACAATGTTTATATTTTTTTCCACTACCGCAAGGACAGGGATCGTTTCGACCAGTTTTCATTTGCTAAATTCCTAAAAGTTTAATTATCCTCGTTTAAATTCAGTATTGAATTTTCCATTCTTTGCCAATGGCCATTCCAGCTGTTCATGTTTCAATATTCAGCCTGTCTCAACAGGCTAAATTATAGAAGTTTTTACTTCTATAAGCATAATAACTATACCTGTTTCAATCGTAAAAACATCACCATTTAATTCCATATCACCCCATTTTTTTATAGTCAATATAGTATATAATTTCTTTATTTTCAATATGCTGGATTGGCCCGCCCCGGTAGTTGCGAATTTGTTAATATGATACAAGCTGGTAATAAGTGCCTCGCCCAATGCCTTTGGTTTCTATCAAATTTAATCGAACCAGTTTTTCAAAATCCAGTTTTCGTGACGCTAAACTGCGATCAGAGATAGCGCCATACTCACGCTGTGTAATGCTGCCCCGCTCGTGAATATAATCCAGTATTTGCTGGTGATGAGGTTCTAGCCTTGGCTTAGTGTTTGATTGTTCTGGCAATATTTTTATGATGCGACGAAGTTCATCAAGTAGGCCTTCTGCAAAATATTCCAGCCATTCAGAAAAATCGATCTGATCTTTCAAATCGTAATAATCACCTTCAAGACCAACCGTTTTAAAATAGCGAGTAATATTACGGTTGTAATAATCCTCAAAACTAAATATCTCGAACAGATCAAGTCCAGCCTTACCTAAAATAGCGGTTGATAGCAACCTTGTTGTTCGGCCATTACCATCAATAAAGGGATGGATAATAACGTTCTGGCGATGGAAAATGCCCGCAAGAATGACAGGATCAATTTTCCCAACATTTTTATTCACAAATTCCATGAGTTGTTTTATCAGTTGTCGCACATCTTTTGCGTCTGGCGGGATGAAAACAACTTCATCTATTTTACGTGGGTTACGGATAATTACAGGCGCTTGTCGCAACGCTCCGCAATGAGAAGGGTTATCCATCAAACCACCTACCACTAGCCCCTGAATATGTTCCAGTGTTTTGATGTTCAGCTTGAAACGATTTTGACTGACGGATTTGTATAGCGTTTGCAAGGCATTATTGTAATTGAGCACTTCACGTTCAGTATCACGAATGCTTTCTTTACGAGCCTTCAGCAAGCGTTTCACATCAGTAAGTGGCAATGGATTGCCTTCTATACTGGTTGAAGCGTAAGAAGAAAGCTCTCTGGCATTTAACTCCAGTTTTGCCAAAGTGGAATGTGTAAGATTCTGCGCTTTAATCTCACCAGTAGATTCCCCAATCTCACGAATGGTTAGCAGAAGTTTATTGCTGATAGTATATTGAGGGCTCCATATCATGGCCTTAAATTAGCCGATAACCAGCCGTAAATCAAGCTGTTTATAGCCTCAAATATCTAAATGATTGTTTTATCGGAGCTTTTGTTTAGTTTAGACAAAAGGCGCAGACAAAAGGTGACGGAGGGATTATTTTTTACTACCCGCATCACTCTGGATCTGTTAGCCCAAAGCAGTAATGTCCCCATTGAACAAAGCTAAAATGTCCCTATTTG
>CAZNGU010000449.1:0-2683 GCA_964572325.1 uncultured Methylomarinum sp. | reverse complement strand
TGTGGCAATAACAAAAAATGGCTGGGGCAAATCGTAGGTTTTACCCTCCACTGTCACTTGTTGTTCTTCCATTGCCTCCAGTAAGGCGCTTTGTGCTTTAGGTGTCGAACGGTTTATTTCATCCGCTAGAATCATTTGATTAAACAAAGGCCCTGGGTGAAATTCAAAGCAGGTGTTTTCGATATCATAAACAGAAGCACCAATAATATCAGCCGGTAAAATATCACTGGTAAATTGTATGCGTTGGTAATTTAAACCCAGTAATTTTGCCAAAGCATGAGATAAAGTAGTTTTACCAACACCGGGTATGTCTTCAATCAATAGATGGCCTTTGGCCAATAAACAGCAAACACTCAATTTAATTTGCTGTTCCTTTCCTAAAATAATTTTATTAATTGATTCGAGCAAGGGCTGAAGCACATTGTCCATAATGAATTTGTATGATGTTAAAAGAAATAAAAAGGATTGAGAATTATGCTATAAGTTCATAAAGCAATGATGATGTAATAACTTCCGGGAAAAATCAAACCCCGATAAATTAGTTCAATTGAATTACTCGAGATTGCGAATGAAAAGTATAGTACTTGTTTGGACTATGGGCGAATTATCCAGAAAAATACTCGTATGCAATTACTTTTTAAGTAGCGTAAAAAATGTGGTTAAAAGTGTAAATAAGAAATAGGGCGACTGAATTTGGATTCTAAGTTGCCATGACTATTTAGCAGATGGTATCTTAATCAAATGATTGACATTTCAGCAATAACAGAAAAATTTACAGATTTCGATTTAATCGTACTTTGTATCAATCTATTGATATTTGTATGCTCAAAATGGATAGTTAAAGGCTTTAAAAAAACAGTAGATGACAATGGCTCGGGCACTAAACTCTGGACATTAAGAGCGATTAATCTGATTTTATTTGGTTTATATTTTGTTGCTATTTTTGCAACCCAATTTCTTCGACAAATATCTTTAACAGGCTTAACTTTTTTAATTGCATTTATTCTAGTTCACTTTTTGCAGATTTTTTTAGTCTACAAATTTGGCAGAATCAAAGAGATAGCAGAAGAAAAATATCGAGTACAAACCTATCAGTCAGAAGTGTTTAGTTTACTCGGTGTTTTTTTAGCCATTATTGTTTCTTTGCTGGTCATCATTAATATCTGGAATATGACCAGCTGGTTACAGGCTACTAGTGTTCTCGGGGCTTTATTATTACTGGTCTATTCAACCAAGGACGTTTGGGCACCAGATAATATTAATGGCTTGATGCTGTTATATAACGGTGACCTGGAACCCGGAAGTGTAGTCAAAATAAAAGAGCTTAATTTGCTAGCGATAGCTATTCAAACTAACTTGACCCAGACAACATTTAGAGATTTAAAGGAACGGCATCGAATTATTATACCTAACTCAAAAGTTAGGAATGCAAAGGTAGAAATATTAACCAAAGCACCTACATCCGGTCTAAGACAGCATATTGATTATAATATTGCTTATGGACTGTCTAGTGAACAGGTAGAAACTTTTTTATTAGCAGCCTGGGAAAATGCCTGTGCAGAAGAGGCAGCCATAAATTTAGAAAAACCAGCCTCAGTAAAATTACTGGAAGCAGGAGATCATGCCGTCACCTGGCGCCTGGCCTTTTCAGTGAAAAATGTTTACCGCTTAATAGAAGCGCGTAGTGCAATTAATAAAGCAACGTATGACTTATCATTAATTGAAAATATTGGCCTAAATACCCCTTTTACCCACCAGGCAGAACTTATTATTACATCTGATGAAAGATAGCATGACAAAACGGTAAAGCATAGCTGTTAACCGTAGCTTGGATGAGCAAAGCATTATTTGACATTTATTGCTATTAGGATTATTGGCTGAGGTTTCTGTCCGTTATGTGTGCTTCTGATCATTTCATGTTATTTAGATATGATTATCGTGGGATGAATGTATGTTATCTAGCTTAGAGATATAAGGGCTGGTGGCTTGCTTATTGCTGAATTGATTGGGTTGGCGTATAAGATAACCGGATCAGGATAATGTGACGCTCAGGAGTATTTTTGAGATAGCTCTATCATCTCAAAAATATCTGATTGAAGCTATTTGTTGTCGGATTTTCGATAACAGATAGTTTTGGTCAGATTCTCTTGAGCGTCACATTGTCGGGCGCGCGTTAGCGCGCCCGACAATAACTTGTTAGAAAGTGCCGAAGATTAAAATAGAGCTTTAAAAAGCAGGGTTAATACTGTTTCTGAAAGGGGGCCAAAAGCCTCGGTTCTCGTCCGCTTCTGATAGATCCACTACTAAAATGTTCAGTTTATTATTTACCAAATATTAGCTGTTTAAAAAATAGAGTTAGAGGTAACAGAGTGTTTTAAACGTTGTCGGATGGTTTATTTTAAACCGAACAATAAACAGAAAAGAGTAAATTATCTTAGTTTCTCTATTACAGTAAAGAGCATTGAATAAAGCAGAAAACTACAGAGGGTGGTGCCAGTGAGTATCTTTTTAAAAGAAGAGTCGGTGGTAACAGAGTGTTTTAAACGCTGTCAGATGGTTCATTTTAAAGTGGACAATAAACAGAAAAGAGTAAATCACCTTAGTTTCTCTGTTACAGTAAAGAGCATTAAATAAAGTAGAAAACTGCCAAGGTTAGTGCCAGTAGTGGAATGGGGCTTCTAAC
>CAZNGU010000448.1:0-2684 GCA_964572325.1 uncultured Methylomarinum sp. | reverse complement strand
ACCGCTTCAAAATCACCGATACTGGCTGCCGGAAAACCTGCTTCAATAATGTCAACCTTCAAACGCTCAAGTGCTTTTGCAATTCTGACTTTTTCATCTCGCGTCATCGACGCACCAGGGCTTTGCTCGCCATCGCGCAAAGTCGTATCAAATATAATAAGTTTATCTTTCATGAGAACTCCATTCATGAAATGGTTTTAGATTATTTCAACGTAGCCGTTGAAATAAATAAAAGGGATTTGTTGTTTTTGAAATAGAAAATTATATGCCCACTAGGGCAATAATCCTAATAAATAGACAGGGCGAGATAATAAAGCGACACACACAACAGCTTCACCAAGATTTGGTTTAAGCTCTGAATATTGTGTAGTGTTAAAAAGGATGTTCATAACAAGCAACTATACTGCAATATAATACTCAGCTCAAGCATTCTTTCTGCGGAAACGCTCGTTATTCTTTGCTTTGAAACTCAGGACTTTCTATCTAAACGCTTCTTACGAAGCATTAATAAAGTAATAACAGGCCCTGAAACCGCATACCCCAAAGCCAGAAAAAACAAAATAGTTTGCGCCTGCGCCATGATAAAGCCAATCACCAGCATGACCATAATGGCCACAACAAAAGGCACTCTACCTTTTAAATCTATTTCTTTAAAACTGGAATAACGAAAGTTACTTACCATGAGCAAACCGGTGCTAATGGTTAAAATTAAAACCAAATATTTTATTGATTCCACATCATAGCCATACTCCAGACTTATCCATAAACCTCCCGCTAAAATAGCTGCTGCAGCTGGACTGGGTAAGCCTTGAAAATATCGTTTGTCAGCCACTTCCACCTGAGTGTTAAACCGAGCCAATCTTAATGCTCCCCCAGCGGTATGAACAAAAGCAGCAAATAAGCCTAATTTTCCCATGCTTTCAAATGCCCACAAATACATAACCAAAGCAGGCGCAACACCAAATGAGACCATATCGGACAAGCTATCATACTGCACTCCAAATTCACTCTGGGTGTTTGTCATTCTGGCAACACGGCCATCCAGTCCGTCCAGAATCATCGCCACAAAAATAGAAATGGCGGCGGTCTCAAAACGTCCATTGATGGCAGAGGTCATTGCATAAAAACCTGCAAACATAGCTCCTGTGGTAAATAAATTTGGCAATAAATAAATGCCACGATGGCGTATTGATTGTTTGTTTTTTAGCATAGACGAGATACCTGCTATTATGAAAATGCTTGCTTTGTTGAGTGGATAAGTGCTGGCAAAAACCCCCAGTTTTTCCTAGTTCCCACAGTCTCAGTGGGAACTAGGCAGGTGGCTGTCTAGTGACTTGTTTCTAATTTATTACCTTTAGCCTGACCAATTTGTGCTAATGACTCTGTAAACCAGGGCGTGTCAATGTCAAAAGGCTTGCCACCTTTAATACGAGGAAATTCAATCGCGCGCAACACAAAGTTTTGATCGTCATCATGACCAATAACCCCTGCTTCACCGCGAAAAGCACATTCAACCGCCAAATCTGCACAAGACTTAATCAATCGAATATCCTCTGCATTAGCAACCGCTGCACGAGCAAAATACCCTGATTTTTGAATTAAGGTTTTTTCCGCTCCAATCATTTCAGCAAATTGCTCTCCAAACCATTTACCCGGGTTTACCGCATCTAACTTAACATGGCCGAAAGCATCTCGAGGTACTTCCTGTCCACTACCTTCCATTTCTGCAACAATGGATTCAACTCCAGCACCTTCTGATACAAAAATATTGACACAATCTACTTTATCCATAATTTGACGCAGACGTTTTGCTTCGGCTGCAATATCTACTTTCATTTCTGGAATAAAAATACCATGAACTTCATAGCTATCACGACCCAAACCTAATTCCGGTAACCATTCGCAATTATCCAGGATTTTACGATATTCACTGGCTGTTGCTGCTGTCAACCAGCCACAACTACGCCCCATGACTTCATGTACAATCAACATTCGCGGGTTAGAATTATTTTCAGCCACTACATTTTTGAAGTAGCGGGCACCTTGCTCAGCCGCTGTCCAGGCTCCTAATGATTGTCTAATAGGAAAAACATCATTATCTACTGTTTTTGGCAAACCAATCACGGTTAAACCATAATCATTCTCGGCCAAAAATGCCGCTAAATCAGCTGCTGCAGTATTGGTATCATCACCGCCAATAGTGTGTAGCACATCAACACCATCTTTAATCAATTGATCGGCTGCAACTTTTTGTGGATCTTCACCTTCTTTCACTAATCCACGCTTTACACAATCGGCAACATTAGTTAATTTTACCCGACTGTTACCAATGACAGATCCACCAAATTTTTGCAAAAGCCCTGCTTTTTCACGAATTTCTGGAGTAACTGTGTAATAATCGCCCAATAACAAACCTTTGTAACCACTGCGGTAACAAATAATTTCTACTTCTGGTGCAATTTCATTATAACGCTCGATAAGACTACCTACCGCTGAATTAAGGCAAGGTGCTAAGCCACCCGCTGTAAGAAGTGCTACTTTTTTTGGTTTACTCATAATAATATAAACTATTGTTTTTTATTTAAAGAAATTGTGTAACTATTCAGTATGATTTTGCTAAGGCTGTAGTATGTTGATTTATTAGGCTTCTGAAACAGGACGTTTCAGAGAGCTAACATGGATGT
>CAZNGU010000447.1:0-2696 GCA_964572325.1 uncultured Methylomarinum sp. | reverse complement strand
GCATGGTCTGGATAGTACACTCTATACTTTATCAACGGGCGTTATGCTAGCTATAGCCATGGAGATGTTATTACGGCGCGCCAGGTTTCAAATTATTTCATCACTCTGTGTGATTGAAACAAGAAAACACAGTGAACAAGTCAGACATAAATTACTTAATGCTAACAGTGGTGCATTGCAACTTTCTTTAGCGCAATCAACCGAACCGCCCGCCGTTAGTCTCGAAAAAATAAACGCTGTGTTAAGTCCAACCCCCATATTGGCCTTACTCGATTTACCTTTTGCTATACTTTTTATTATTGTCCTATTTTTATTATCCTGGCAATTAGGTTTATGTGCCTTAGTTATTGTTGGCGTATTAATTATGCTGTTGACATTAGGTTCTTTAAAAATGAAAGCATTGGCAAAAAACCAACTTGAAACTCAAGGCCATTTTCATAACTCTTTAAAAAGCACTGAATTTACAGAAACTATTCGTACTAATAATGCACAAGCGTGGCTGACTGAGCGTTTAAATCATGAATCAGGGCAGTGTCGGATAGCACGACATAATTTGCATCAACAGCAAGATAAAATGCAAGCTCAAATACGCAGCACTACTATGTTTTTATCAGTGCTTATTATTGCTATCGGTGCACGTTTATCCATTGCCGGTGAGTTGGATTTTGGTATGTTGATTGGCGCTAATATTTTAGCAGGCCGTTTAATAGCGTTGATTAGCCAGCCTATTCAACAATTACCGAGCTGGCTTAATGCCATTCAGGCTTATGCTGAATTAACATTATTTGAAAAACTTCCGGAAGAAACTCAAGGGGGAACAAAGCTTGCACAGTACCAGGGTCGTCTTTCCATTAAACAATTGGCATTTTCTTATCCACAGGCTAGCTTGCCAGTTTTTGAACGGCTTAATCTTGAACTTTCAGAAGCTGAAATCTTAATTGTGGTTGGTAGTAATGGTAGTGGAAAAACCACGCTAGCTCGACTAATTGCGGGTTTAATTACGCCAGATCGTGGCAGTATTCTGATTGATGGAGTGGAGTTACGCCAAATTGATGCGCATTGGTGGCGACAACAATTGGTTTATTTACCCCAGGATCCTGATTTTTTACCGGGCACTTTGAGAGAAAATCTATGCTTGCTGAAACCAGAACTTGAAGATCAGGCACTCATAGATGTTTTACGGCAAGTAGATCTAGGACACTGGGTAGAACAACACCCAGAAGGACTGGATTTGACCCTGCAAATAGGGGGACGTAATTTATCCCTGGGCATTCGCCGGCGTATTGCTTTTGCGCGTGCTTTATTGACTAATGGCAAGTTGGTGTTAATTGATGAACCATTGGAAGGTCTTGATCAATCAGGCATTCAAATGATCCAAAGGGTTATTCTAAGCTTAAAACAACAAAAAAGAACCGTCGTTATCATTTCTCAATTTATGCAAGCCGTTGAAGATGGCAGTAAAGTATTGAATCTTGATGCGCAACATGACATGCGAATAGTTTCCTCCAGTACGGAACAATTACCTGGAGAAGTAGCAAAATGAATGCGAGTGAGAAAAAAACAAGATTAGATACTCTGGAACAGTTTGATGATGCACAACGACGCATTCTGAATATCCTGTTATTGAGTTGTGTCGTATTTATCATCTGGGCTGCATGGAGTCCTCTGGATATTTTGAGTATTGCAACAGGCACTGTTGAACCGGCTAGTCGTGTACAAACCATACAGCACCTCGAAGGGGGGATTATTCGAAAATTGCTGATCAAAGAAGGCGATAAGGTAAAGCAAAACCAGGCATTGGTTGAGCTTGAAATTACTAGCAGTGGATCTGCTTATGGTGAGGTATTAGCCAGAGTTGTAGCCTTAAGTGCAGATCTTGTTCGATTGGAAGCAGAAGCTAACAATAAGGATGTTTTAGTATTTGATACCGCATTTCAAAATCAGCACCCAGAGTTAGTTCAACGTACAATTAACCTATTTGAGGCGAGACGTAAGCAATTAAAAACAGCTTTGCAATCGCAAAAACAGGAAATTAAAGTGCGTAAAGAAGCACAACGTGAAATTAATACCCGTATTAAACATGCTGTGGCAAGGCTAGTATTAGTCAAAGAACAAATCGAGATTGAGAAAGAGCTGTTAGCCAATGCACTCAGCAACCGCTATGAACATTTAGAACGCTTGAAGGAAATTAATCGCTTACGCAGTGATATTTCAGAAGGACGTGCCAGTGCCAATAAGGCAAAAGCATTACAGGCTCAGGCACAAAGCAATCTTGAAAAAATCCAGACAAATTATAATCAGGAAGTGCAAACGGCTATTTCTGATTCCCGTCGTGAACTTAACGAAGGACAGCAACGACTGGAAAAATTTAAAGACAGTCTAGCCAGAACAACATTACGGGCACCAATGGATGGCGTCATTAAAACACTTTATGTAGTCACTGAAGGCGGCGTTATTGCTCCGGGCGGTGTGGTGCTTGATATGGTGCCAGAACGTGAGGGATTGATAGTTGTAGCTAAGTTACCTCCACAAGACATTGGACATGTACAGTTAGATCAAATAGTTTTTGTACAATTGGCCTCTTCAGAAGCCAGCCATTATGGTCGTATCAGCGGCCGGGTGACTCACATTAGTCCAGATACTATCAAAGACAAAGAAGGTCAGGTATTTTATGTGGTTCGAATTGCAATGGATCA
>CAZNGU010000446.1:0-2709 GCA_964572325.1 uncultured Methylomarinum sp. | reverse complement strand
AATCGTATGGGTCTTTGTCGTTTTTTGAGTTCACAGTATTTTTTGTTACTATTGCTGATTGCTCGGAGTATATACAAGCATCTAATTACCTATAAGCTTCCGCTTAATGGTGAATTTAGTTTAGTCATGTAGATCAATCTCTTAGCCCTCCATTAATGAGGAAGATTGGGGAAGGCCTTAAATCAATAGCATTCACCCATAAAAAGGGCTGAAGCTTATACATAATCAGGAACAAGTATACAAGTGTTAAGCTACTATCAACCGACATTATAGCTGATCATCACTTTAACCGACTTAAAAAAAGATAGTGACACTATCTCAGGAGTCTAAAAAAATTAAATCTAGTTTCTGATATTTTATCTTTTTAAACTTTTAATCATTTACAGAGTCCTAATTTTCCGGTTTGGATTGCTTTAACTCTATTCTCTTTTAAGTCAGGCACGAACCCATCAGAAAAATGCCTGCATAATGTACATCTTTGTATGATGCCTGAATGTAATGGATTTCAAAATAGTAAAATAAACCAGTAAAATTAAAAACAACTTTCAGGATATATAAATGCTACAGCAAATCAAGTTATTTTATGAAAAACACATAGCCCTACCTGCACCCGAAGAGATTAATGAAGAAAATACACATATTGCTTGTGCAGCATTATTTGTTGAAATGATGTCAATAGACAATAAGCTCAATAATGATGAACACGAGATGACTTTAAAGCGTGTTAGAAAAATGTTTTCACTCTCTTTGGATGAAGCCAATACACTTATATCACTTGCAACAGAGCAGAAAAATCAAGCTACCGATTACTTTCAATTCACTTCTTTAATTAACAGAGGTTTTACTCAGGAACAAAAAGTCGCGCTGATTAAAACAATGTGGCAAATTGCCTACGCTGATGGCCAGTTAGATAAATACGAAGAAGCTCTGGTACGAAAAATAGCTGATTTACTCCATGTACCCCACCTGGACTTTATAAAAACTAAAATCCAGGTGAGTGGATAAAATCATTATCCAAAATAGGGTGTGATTAAAATCGACGTAAAAACATCGCTCTTTTAGCATGAAGCACATGAAACCCTTGAAAAAAAGCAATTTTCGACTTTGCTCTACCCTTCATTATCTTCATGGTTATAGAATACTTCACTTTTAACAATAGCCGCCTAAATAATACTACATGACAAAGTCGACTTTTCAATCTCGGTTACCATTGCTACGCGTTTACTTTTTACCTTATGCATTACTATTGGTTTTATATTTGCTGGTTATTGGTTGTGGTAGCGCCTGGCTTTTTTTAACCGCTCGACATGCACAAACTGAGCTGGTAACCGAGCAAATTATAGAAATAATCAACCCTTTTCTGAGTCAATTGAGTGAAGAACATCAAAACAATAAAAAAAGACATCCCCCTTTTTTACTGAGCGAAAAGGTTAATCGACTGTACCAGACTTTGCCGCATTTAAAACAAATTTCCATCCGCGATCAGGAAATAAGCTATGGGGTTCGTTTAACATCGAGGAAACAGCTTGTTGATGTTGAGCTTGAACCACTATCAACAGATTCAGTTTTTTTAACTAATCAAGAGCAACTTGCTCATCTATTACATTCTGAAACACAGCCTTTATTTCATATCTATCTTGAGTTAATTTCAAACCAAGGCAAACCGGTACAAATGGATATTGCTTTTGATCGAGCAGGCTTAGTAGGACAAATAAATAGCTCATTACAATCAATTATTCACAGCATTATTGTTTTTAGTATCATTGGGTTTTTAAGTATTCTACTAGCCTTAGCCCTTGCCATTTATACCGGACTTTCAACACAAAAAATGGAAGCACGCCTACAAAAAATTTATCAGCAGGCCTCTATGGGGGAATTATCGGCAAGTCTGGTTCATGATTTAAGAAACCCTCTGGCCAGTATCAGGGCTAACATTAAAAACCTACTAATTACTCCGGATGAAACACAGCAAGTTGTTGATGAAATGGATCATGACTTATTACGTCTGGAACGCAAACTATCAAATTTTTTAAAATTAACCAAACCTAGACAGAGTGGCTTTGAATCAATAAATATTGAGCCATTACTAAACGACTTGATTAGAGAATGTGATCCCTTATTTAAAGAAGAGAATATAGAACTCTCAATACTCATCGACGCAAACATTCCTGAAATTAAAGTTATTTCCGAGGATATAAGGGATGCTTTATACAATTTGTTGGTCAATGCTAAAAATCATACCCAGCATTCAGGGCAGGTCTGGATTAAAATTCGGAACAAGCAAGAACTGCTGGAAATTATAGTGGAAGATAACGGTTCTGGAATTGATGAACAATGGGTAGATAAAGTATTTGAGCCTTTTTTTACCACCCGGGACGAAGGTCATGGTTTAGGCCTCGCTATTGTTAAACGTATTGTAAAAGCCCACCAAGGCAGCATTCATGTAGAAAATAATCCTCCCTCAGGTGCGCGTTTTGTTATGACCTTACCTTTCAATCATGAATAAACTAAACTGTAATTTCCCAAAGCTAGAAGACTTATCTTTGTTGCTAGTAGATGATGACCCGTCAATTATTCGTAGTCTCGGACGGGCATTGCGTGGGTTAGGTGCAAGTGTACGTAGTGTAGGTAGTATAACTGAAGCAGAACAGGCTTTAGCTTCATATCGTCCAGATATTGTCTTGTCAGACTTACAGCTTAAAGATGGTC